>NZ_JBHVKJ010000063.1:0-29539 GCF_042798275.1 Nocardioides sp. NPDC057767
GTCATGACGCGCCGACTCGGCGGGTTTTGGGGTCAGGATGAGCCGACTCGGCTTGGTCTTACGGGAGTTGGAAGACGAAGTGGCAGATCAGGTAGGTCAGCGCCGCGACACCGCCGGCGGCCGGGAAGGTGAAGATCCAGGCCGCGACGATCGACTTCGCGACACCCCAGCGGACCGCGGAGAACCGCTTGGTGGCGCCCACGCCCATGATCGAGGAGGTGATCGTGTGCGTGGTCGAGATCGGGGCCTCCCAGACGTACGCCGTGGTGTAGAGCACCGAGGCGGCGACAGACTCCGCGGCGAAGCCGCGGGAGGGGTCCAGGTGGATGATGCGACGGCCGAGGGTGCGCATGATGCGCCAGCCTCCGGACATGGTGCCGAGCGAGATCGCCGTGGCGGCCGCGGCGATGACCCAGAAGGGGAGACCGTCGCCCTCGGAGAGGAAGCCGCCGGTGACCAGGGCGAGGAAGATGACTCCCATGGTCTTCTGTGCGTCCTGGAGGCCGTGACCGAGCGCCATCGCGGCCGCCGAGATCGTCTGCGCGATCCGGAAGCCCTTCTGCGCCTTGTGCGGGTTGGCGCGCCGGAAGATCCACATGATCGCGAGCATCACGCCGAAGCCGAGGCTGAAGGCGACGAACGGCGACACGAACATGGGGATGACGACCTTCTGCAGCACCGTCCACCAGTTGACGAACGCGCCGGCGGCGATCGCCGAGCCGGCCAGACCGCCGATGAGTGCGTGCGAGGAGGACGAGGGCAGCCCGAAGTACCAGGTGATCATGTTCCAGGCGATGGCGCCGAGCAGGCCGGCCATCACGACTGTCAGACCATGGGCACCCGATGGTGGCGTGATGGTGTCGGAGACGGTGTGGGCGACCTTCTGGCCCAGGAAGGCACCGACGAAGTTCATCACCGCCGCGAGCAGGAGGGCGATGCGCGGTGTGAGCGCTCGCGTGGACACGGAGGTCGCGATGGCGTTGGCGGCGTCATGGAAGCCGTTGGTGTAGTCGAAGACCAGGGCGACGACGACCACCGCGATGACAATGGCGAGTTCCATTGAGCAGGCTCAGGATTCCTTGACGGCGATCTGCTCGACGGTGTTCGCGACCTTCTCGAATCCGTCGATCGCGTCCTCGAGGGACTCGACGATGTCCTTCAGCTTGAGGACCTCGAGTGCGTCGTACTCACCGGAGAAGAGCTTGGCGAGAATGCGGCGGTGGTTCTTGTCGCCCTGGTTCTCGAGACGGTTGATCTCGATCCAGTACTCCGAGAGCTCCTTCATGGAGCGCAGCTTGGGCATGGCCGACGCGGTCAGCTCAGCGCAGCGCTGGAGCACGGTGACCTGGTCGGAGAGCTCCGGGGGCAGGATGTTGACGCCGTAGACGAAGATCTGGTCGACGACCTCGTCCATCGAGTCCATCACGTCGTCGAGACCGGAGCCGAGGGCGTAGATGTCCTCGCGGTCGAACGGCGTGACGAAGGTCGAGTTGACCTTCTTCACGAGCTCGTGGGTGGTCTCGTCAGCGGCATGCTCCGCGTCGCGCATCCGTCGCGCGACGTCCTCACGATCGGCATTGTCGCTGAGCATCTCGGCGAGCAGCGAGACACCGCCGACGAGGTGGTTGGCAGACTCGGTGAACAGGTCGTAGAACGACGTGTCGACCGGGCGGATTCGGAAACGCACGGGGGGCTCCTGGCTGGATGAGGCAGACCTGCGGGCTCATGTTAGGCGAGTCCGCTTGACACGACGAAAGCCAGGGGCGTGTTCAGCCCGCCGAGGCGCGCCTGCGCTGCCGCTGGCGTGTGATCAACATCGCCTGGAGATGGTCGGGAGCGTGGTTTCGGGTCCACGTTCCGTCGGACCCGAGGATCCAGGCGTCGGTCGACGGTTCGAATGCCAGGTCGAACAGTGCGCCGACCTCCGCCACGAGCTCCGGCGTGGGCAGACGTACGAGGGCCTCGACCCGGCGGTCGAGGTTGCGGTGCATCATGTCGGCCGAGCCGATCCAGGCGGTCGGACCGTCCCCGTCGTCGGCGTTGCCGTTCTCGAACCAGAAGATCCGCGAGTGTTCCAGGAACCTGCCCAGGATGGAGCGCACCTCGATGGTCTCGCTGAGCCCCTCCACGCCCGGGCGTAGCGCGCAGATGCCGCGCACCAGCAGCTGGACCGGCACGCCTGCCTGCGAGGCCAGGTAGAGGGCGTCGATGACGGCCTCGTCCACGACGGAGTTGGCCTTGAGCCGGATCCGTGCCGGCCGTCCTGCCAGATGGTGGGCGATCTCGGCGTGGATCTGCTCGATCAGGCCGCTGCGTACGTTTCCGGGTGCGACGAGAAGCTGCTCGTACGTCGCCTCCCGGCTCCAGCCGGAGAGGTTGTTGAACAGATGGGCGACGTCCTCGCCGATGTTCTCGTTGGTGGTGATCAGCCCCATGTCCTCGTAGAGCCGAGAGGTCTTGGGGTTGTAGTTGCCGGTGCCGATGTGGGTGTAGCGGCGGATGGTGCCGTCGGGCTCCTCGCGCACCACCATCGCCAGCTTGCAGTGGGTCTTCAGGCCGACCAGGCCGTAGACCACGTGACAGCCGGCCTGCTCGAGCTTGCGCGCCCAGCGGATGTTGGCCACCTCGTCGAAGCGCGCCTTGATCTCGACCAGAACCAAGACCTGCTTGCCGGCCTCGGCGGCGTCGATCAGGGCGTCGATGATGGGGGAGTCGCCGGAGGTGCGATAGAGGGTCTGCTTGATCGCCAGCACCCGCGGGTCGGCCGCCGCCTGCTCGATGAAGCGCTGCACGCTCGTCGCGAACGAGTCGTAGGGATGCTGCAGGAGGATGTCGCCACGACGTGCCGCCTTGAAGACGTCGACCGGTGCGGCGCTCTCGACCGGGGCCAGCGCCGGGTGGGTGCTCGGCACGAAGGCCGGATACTTCAGCTGCTCGCGGTCGATGTCGGCGATGCCGTGCAGACCACGCAGGTCGAGCGGGCCGGGAAGCCGGAAGACCTCCTTGTCGGAGATGCCGAGCTCGGAGACCAGCAGGTCGAGGGTCGAGTCGGTCATCGACTCCTGCACCTCGAGGCGTACGGGAGGGCCGAAACGCCGCCGCAGCAGCTCCTTCTCCAGCGCGGTGAGGAGGTTCTCGGCGTCGTCCTCCTCGACCTCGAGGTCCTCGTTGCGGGTCACCCGGAAGGTGTGCACCTCGAGGATCTCCATCCCCGGGAAGAGCTTGTGCAGCCGCTCGCGCATGATCTCCTCGAGCGGCACGAAGCGGTCGTCGCCCAGCGGCACGAAGCGGGTGAAGATCGGCGGGACCTTGACCCGGGCGAAGTGCTTCTTCTTCGTCTTCGGGTCCCTCAGCCGGACCGCCAGGTTGAGGGAGAGGCCGGAGATGTAGGGGAACGGGTGGGCCGGGTCGACCGCCAGCGGTGTCAGCACCGGGTAGACCCGCTCCTTGAACAGCTTCTTGCAGGCCTTGACCTCCTCGGGGGTGAGGTCCTCCCAGTGCAGCAGCTGGATGCCCTCTCCGAGCAGCGCCGGCTTCACCTTGTCGCGAAACACCTCCGCATGCCGCTCGGAGAGCTCCCGCGTCTTCCGCCAGATCAGCTCGAGGACCTCGCGCGGCATCAGCCCGGACGCCGCACGCACCGCCACCCCAGCCGCGATCCGCCGCTTCAGCCCGGCGACGCGGACCATGAAGAACTCGTCCAGGTTGGAGGTGAAGATCGCCAGGAAACGTACGCGCTCGAGCAGCGGCAGCGTGTCGTCCTCCGCCAGCTCCAGCACCCGCTCGTTGAACCGCAGCCAGGACAGCTCCCGGTCGAGGAACCGGTCCTCGTACTTCTCGACCTCGGCCAGTGCCTCGTGGTCCGGGAGGTACTCGGGTTCGACGTCGAAGGGTTGGTCGGGAACCGCGGTCAGGCTCACGGTGTCCTCGGCCGAGCGGGTGGGGGCCTGCGGGTCGAGACTCATGGGGCCAGTCTTTCATCCGAGGGTGGGTTCGGAACCGTCGATTCCACGGTACGTTCCGGCGATCGTCTGGTGAACTACCTGCTACACGATGTCCCTGGTAACAGGTAGTTTGGGCGCATGTCGATTCTTGAGCGTGCGTCGTCCGTGATCGATCCCGTGGTGGCGCCTGTGGTGACCCCGATCAAGGGGCTGGCATTCGCGGCGGCTTTGAACCTGCCGGCCGCGGTGCAGCGACGGATCGTCGGCAAGCCGGTGACGTACGACGGGCAGACGCTCGCCGTGGACACCCAGATCATGCTCGCGCTGATGAAGGTGTCGGGGGAGCCGGACCCGTCGACGCTGCCGATCCCGAAGGGGCGGGTGGCGCTGCTGCGGCAGTCGCAGCTCGGCGGTGGTCGCCAGGAGATCGGGTCGGTGCGCGAGCTGTGGGTCGCGGGCCTGAAGGCGCGCCTCTACGTCCCCGAGGGCGTCTCGGGCAACGCTCCGCTGCTGGTCTTCCTGCACGGCGGCGGCTTCATCTTCGGCGACCTCGACAGCCACGACGCTCCCTGCCGGCTGCTGGCCAGCGAGTCCGGCGTCAAGGTGCTCTCCGTCGACTACCGGCTGGCGCCGGAGTCGCCGTTCCCGGCTGCCTACGACGACTCGATCGCGGCGTTCCGGTGGGCGGTCGAGCATGCGGCCGAGCTCGGCGTGGACCCGTCCCGGATCGGGGTCGGCGGCGACTCCGCCGGCGGCAACCTGGCGGCCGGGGTCGCTCTCGCGGTCGGCGAGGCCTGCGCGTTCCAGCTGCTCATCTACCCGGTGACGCAGTCGGAGGCGAACACCCGCAGCCGCGAGGATCTCCGCGAGGGCTTCTACCTGACCGCCGACTTCATCGCCGCGGCCACCGACAACTACCTGCCCGAGGGCACCGACCGTCGCGACCCGCGCCATGCTCCGCTGCACGCCGAGATCCCGACGAGCGGGGTCGCCCCGGCCTACGTCGCGACCGCGGGTTTCGACCCGCTGCGCGACGAGGGTGAGGCGTACGCCGCCAAGCTCGAGGAGGCCGGGGTCAAGGTCGCGCACAAGCGCTTCGCCGACCAGATCCATGGGTTCTTGAACGTGGTCGGCGCCGGACGTACGTCACGCGCTGCTGTGCTCGAGATCGCTCGGGTTCTGAAGGACAACTTGTGACGATCAGCCGGCCATGTCGGGGCGCCAGCGGAGCACCTCGCGCTGGAACGCCTCGGGGTCGACCATCGACTTGTCGACCTGGACCGCACCGGCCTCGTCCGTGTTGAACTCGACGACCCACTCGTCGGTGGCCGGCTCACCCTTGATGGTGATGTCGGTGTGGGTGTCGTAGAGGTCGTAGGTGTGGGTCTGCTCGTCCTTGCGTACGTCGAGCACACCCTCCTCGGTGACCGTGACGGTGCTCTCGGTCATGAGCGAGCCGTCCTCGGGCTTGAAGGTGCGGACGGTGAGCTTCTTGGTGCCGGCCGGCTCGCCCTCCAGGCCGGCGTCAGACGCGTCGCCGACGGGGTTGGTGGGCTCGGGAACGGAGTCCGCGCCGGGGATCTTGGCGCCGGGGAACTTGCCCGACTCGGCGAGCTTGACCGCTGCCAGCCAGCCGCTCGAGCGCTGGGGGAGCGAGTCGCTCGGGGTGTCGGGCAGATCCGTTTGGCCCGCGGCCGCGTCGTTGGACGGCGCCGACTTCTTGTTGCCCTGCTTCTTGCCGGTCGGGCGCTCGGGCAGGTTCACCGGCGCGGTCGGGGGGCCGGCCGTGGGTGCGGCCGATGAGCCGACCGGCGCGGGGGCGGTGGTCTTGTCGTTGTGGACCGGCGCGACGGGCTCGAGCGGCTCTACCACCAGCGGCTCCTCAGGAGCGTCCGGGATGGGCAGGCTCGCCTCCGGCGGGTTCGGGGTCGCGGCGAGGGTGAGCTCGAGGGCTTGCATCGCGCGCTTGTTGGTGCTGCCGCCCTTGACCGCGAGCATGACCGCCTCGCGCAGGTCGGCGAGCTGCTTGGCGAGCTGGGCGCTACGGCGCTCGGCGATCTGCCGGTCCACGATGGCCTGCTCGACCAGCTGGGTGTTGTGCAGGATCGAGGCCTCGACGGCCTGGCGGTCGATCGCCTTCTGACCGGCGACCTCCTCGGCCTCGGCCCGCAGACGTACGGCCTCGGCGGCCTGCTCCTGGACCTCGGCCAGACGGTTCATCATCTCCGTCATCCGGCGCTCGGCCTCTTCACGCTCGCGGGCCTGCCCGGTGATGACCTCGGTCATCGACTCATGGGCGGTACGCAGCGCGGTCTCGGCCGCGCGACGGCCCTCGTTGGCCTCGGTCGCAGCGCGCTCGGCGGCACGCCGGCCCTCGAGCGCCTGCACGGCGAGGTCGGCGTGCTCGGAGGCACGCTGGTCGGCCGCCATCCGGGCGAGGTTGGCGGACTCGGCTGCCTGCTCGGCCTGCGAGGCGAGCTCGGTGAGCTGTCGGTAGCGCTCCTCGTTCTCGTTGGCCTCGTGCGCGGCGGCAGCGGCGAACTCCGCGTACTGCTTCGCGCTCTTCTCGGCCTCGAGGCGGGCGTCGTTGGCGGCGTCGGCCGCCTTGAAGGCGCGCAGCGCCGCCTCCTCCGCCTCGGTGCGGGCCGCGAGCGCCTCGGCTGCCACGGCGTACTGGTCGGCAGCCGCGGCCTCGGCCGCCGCCCGGGTCATCGCGTGGTCCTCGGCGTTGGCGTCGGCGGCCTTGCGCTCCTCGAAGGCCTCCTTTGCCGCTTCCTCGGCCTTGGCTCGGGCGGTCGCAGCCTCCTCGGCGGCGGCGTAGGCGGCCTCGGCGGCGGCCTCGGCCTCCTTGCGGGCCTGCTCGGCCTTCTCGGCCTGGGTCGCCATCGCGACCGCGGACTCCTCGGCCGTGATGCGTGCGGCCGCTGCCTTCTCGGCCTCGCTCGCACGGTCGTTCGCGGCCTGCTCGGCGGCCTGGCGCGCGGTGAACGCCGCCAGCGCCTCGTCGGCCCGGCCGGCCGCAGCGGCATCGGCCTCCTCACGCATGCGCGCGAGCTCCTCGGAACGTGCGTCGGCCGCGGTGCGGGCGGTGTAGGCGGCCTCGGCCGCTGCCTCTGCCTCGCTGCGTGCCTCGTAGGCGGCGCGTGCCTCGTCGGCGGCCTTGCGGGCAGCCTTCTCGGCCGCCGCCAGTGCGTCGCGAAGCTCGTCCATCTCCTCGAGGCGGTCCTCGGCGGCTGCCTCGGCGACGCTCCGCGCGGCGTAGGCGGCCTTGGCCAGCTCGGCGTGCTCGGCTGCCTTCGTGTGGGCCTCGGCTGCTGCGGCGGCTGCGGCTGCTGCCTCCTCGGCCTTGGCGCGGGCGGCCTCCTCGGCCTCGCTGCGTGCGCGGGTCTGCTCCTCGGCGGTGCGGGCGGCCTCGAGGAGGCGACGCTCGGCCGCCTCCAGCTCGTTGCCCCTCGCGACCGCGGCCTCCTCGGCCTCGGCACGCTCCTTGGCGCGGGTGTCGGCGAGCTTCTCGGCCTCGACCCGGGCGCGGGCGTACTCCTCGGCTGCCTTCTCGGCGACCTCACGCGCCTGGTGGGCGTCGGCGGCCAGCTCGGCGTGGAGCTTGGCGGTCTCGTCGGCCTTGGCGCGGGCGGTCGCGTGCTGGGCGGCGGACTCCTCGGCCACCAGCCGCTCGGCCGCCTGCTCGGCGGCCGCCTGCTCGGCTGCGATGCGAAGTGACTCGGCTGCGGCGGCCGCGCGGGCCAGCTCCGCAGCGCGCGCCGTCAGGTCCTCGTCGTCACCCGGCTGGGCGGCCGAATCCCGGCTCCACCACTTGCCACTGGGGGTCTGCGTGCTCACGAGGGTGAATGCTAACGGCGAAGTAGGCGGTGTGTGGAGTCTCCGAGAGGATTAACACGCGTGCTACCTGGAACTACATGGGTGTAATTCCGGACGGTGTCGAAATCAGTAGACGAGAGCCTGCACGCCGTCGCGGAGGATCTCCTCGGTGAACACGACCGCACCCTTGATGGTGATGCCCTTGATCAGGTCGTCCTCGGTGAGTTCTCGGCGGGAGGCGCACTGGCTGCACACGGTGACCTCGCCGGCCTCGATCACCAGGGAGATCAACTCCTGCAGGGGCGCCGAGTTCTCCAGCGTGAACTCCTCCGCGCGTCCGGGCACCGCGAACCATGTCGCCTCACCGGTGAGCCACAGCGACACCTTGGCCCCGGCGGTCGCGGCCGCCGAGGCGACCGTGAAGGCCTGGTTCGTACGCTCGGGCGCCTCGGCGCCGACGGTCACCTTCACCACGAGTTCTTGCATGCCGAGCACACTAGCGCTTGCGTTTCGGGTCGTAGGCGACGTACGGCCTAAACTCGGGGTGTGGCTTTCGAACTCCCGGAGAACCTTCACCCCGACGCCGGTCCCTGTGCGTGGATGCTCGGCACCTGGCAGGGCAACGGGCACGGTGACTATCCGACGATCGACAAGTTCGAGTTCGGTCAGGAGCTGATCTTCACCCACGACGGGCGACCGTTCTTCCACTACTTCGCGCGCTCGTGGATCATCGACCCCGAGACCGGCGAGAAGGTGCGCGACGCCGCCCTGGAGACCGGGTTCCTCCGCTTCCGCCCCGAGGGCGAGGTCGAGTGGGTGATGACGCACAGCAGCGGCATCGTCGAGATCTGGTACGGCAAGGCCGAGGGCGGCAAGCTCGACGTCGTCACCGACGCGGTCGCTCGCACGGAGACGGCCAAGGAGTACACCGCCGGCAAGCGCCTCTACGGCAACGTCGAGGGTGACCTGCTCTATGCGTACGACATGGCCGCGATGGGTCAGGCGCTGCAGCCGCACCTGTGGGCGCGGCTCAAGCGAGCCAAGTAACAGGCGGAGGTAGTAGTCGCGATGACCGAGGCGGCTGAGGACTGGCGCGAGGCCCTTCGCGCGAAGGGCTATCGCCTCACGCCCCAGCGCGAGCTGGTCCTCGGAGCCGTCGAGCGGCTGCGGCACGCCACCCCCGAGGAGGTGCTCGCGGTCGTGCGCGAGTCGTCCTCCGCGATCAACCTCTCCACCGTCTACCGCAACCTCGAGGTGCTCGAGGAGCTCGGCCTGGTGCGCCATGCTCACCTCGGCGAACGGGCCTCGACCTACCACTCGGTCTCCGGGCGCCCGCATTTTCACGCCGTGTGCAGGAAGTGTCAGAAGGTCACGAGCGTTGACCCCTCTGTGGCCGACGGAATCTGCGAGCGGCTGCGTGAGGAGTACGCCTTCGAGGTCGATGTCGCTCATCTGACTGTCTTCGGGGCGTGCGTCGACTGTTCTTCTGAGGAGCCACGATGACTGCCAGCCCGCTTCTGTCCCTGCCCGGTGCCGTCGCCGGCGACGGTGCCGACGCACCGGTCGCCGCCCACTACGGCTCGTTCAACCTGGAGCAGCGGACACTGGCATCCGGTGAGGGCTTCGTCGACCTCTCCCACCGTGACGTGGTGCGGATCGCGGGGCCCGACCGGCTGACCTGGCTGCACTCGCTGACCTCGCAGGCGTTCGAGAGGCTGGCCCCGGGTGCCTGGACCTCGGCCCTGATCCTGTCGCCGCAGGGACATGTCGAGCACTTCTTCTCCGGCGTCGACGACGGCACCGCCTTCCTGGCGTGGACCGAGCCGGGCGCAGGCGAGGCTCTGGCTGGCTACCTGGAGCGGATGAGGTTCTGGTCCGACGTGACCGTAACGCTCGAGACGACGCAGGCGTGCGTGTGGCGTCCGACGCAGGGCTACTCCTTCGTCCCGCGCGAGTCCTTGGAGACGTACGCCGCTGCCGCAGGCCCCGCCTGCGGGTTCTGGGCGTTCGAGGCCCTCCGGATCGAGCGTGGTGAGCCGCGGTTCGGCGTGGACACCGATGCGCGCACGATCCCCAACGAGGTCGGCTGGGTGCCGGGGGCTGCTGACGTGGTCGGCCCGGAGTACGCCGTCCACCTCGACAAGGGCTGCTACCGCGGCCAGGAGACGGTCGCCCGCGTCCACACCCTGGGCCGCCCGCCGCGGCGCCTGGTGCTGCTCCACCTCGACGGCTCCGAGAACCGGCTGCCTGTAGCCGGCTCCGAGCTCGTCTTCGGGGAGAAGACGGTGGGGTTCGTGGGTTCGTCCGCTCGTCACCACGAGCTCGGCCCGATCGCGTTGGGGCTGGTCAAGCGCAACGTACCTGTGGATGCGCAGCTCGTCGTGGACGGGATGCCGGTCGCTCAGGAGGTCCTCGTCGACCCCGAGATCGGCCTCCACATCCGCCCGCTGCGCTGACCGGGTCCAGCCCGTTGGGCTCGACCCTGCAGTAGTGGTGGCCGCCAGTTCTGCCGACTCGACCGTCAGGGACGGGGCGCGGCAACGGCCTCGAGGGCGAGGGTGGCGAGGACGTTGCCGGAGATCTCGGGGTAGCCATGGCTGAGGGCGCGCCACTCGGCCGGAATGGCGGAGGCGCCCCAGCGGGCGCCGAGGAGGCCGCCGGCGATCGCGGCGACGGTGTCGGTGTCGTTGCCGATCCGGATGGCGGTGTTGAGTGCCTCGACATAGTGCTCGGGCCCCGTGGCCGGGGTCTGGGCGATCGCGGACCAGGCGGCCTGCAGCGCGGTGACGACCCAGCCGTTGGGGTTGAACGTCGACGGCGGCGCGGTCTCGGCCTCGTCGAGCTTCTCGGTCCAGAAGGACGCCTCGACGGGGGAGAGGAGGGAGAGGCCGGAGCGTACGTCGAGCTCGCCGTGCATCACCGCGTGCTCGATGGCCAGGGACCAGAGCACGCAGCCGGACCGGGCGTGCTCGTCCCAGTGGGTCAGGGCGCTCACCGCCGCCGCGGCCTCGGCCACGGCCGGGCGGTCACCGAGATAGTGGAGCGGTACCGGCGCCGTACGCATCAGCGAGCCGTTGCCGCCCGTGTGACCGGTCATCTCGTGGAGCTTCTCCGCGACGAGCCGCAGGTCCGTGGCGGTCGGAGCGGGGCCGGCGGTGTCGAGTACTCGCGCGGTCTGGTTACCGATGTCCTTCGGCTCCGACTCCGCCCACGTCCGGAAGTTGCGGCCGACCGCGGTCAGCCCCTCCTCGGTGCGCAGGTCGAGCCCCCGCGCGGCGACGTCGAGGATGCACCACGCCATCGTGGTGTCGTCGGTCCACTCCCCGGGCGCGAACGGGCCGAGCCCGCCGCCGAGCATCTGTGCCTTCTCGTCCGCTCCGAGCGGCGGTCGGTCGAACTCGTAATGAGCCCCGAGCGCATCCGCGACGGCGGTCCCGACGATGGCCCCGATGGCCCGGTCACTCTGAGAATCGGTCAGCTTCACGCGACCAGACCCTAGTTGCGGGTGTACTGGATGTGTGTGTCCGCCGCGGCGCGCGTGAAACCGAGCCCTTCGTAGAGACGAACAGCAGGAGTGTTGTCGCCCTCGACGTAGAGATGGATCCGCTCCACACCGGAGACGGCCAGATGACCCAGCCCGAGGAGGGTCACCAGCTTGCCGAGGCCGCGACCCTGGGCGGCGGGATCGACGCCGACGACGTAGACCTCGCCCTCGGTCTCGCTGTGACGTTTGGTCCAGTGGAAAGCGAGCAGCTTCTCGCCCTCCCATGCCGTGACCAGCCCCGATGTGTCGAACCACGGCTCCGACATCCGCTCCCGGAGTCCGGCCTCATCGAGCGAGCCCTGCTCGGGGTGGTGCGCGAAGGCGGCGGCGTTGACCCGGAGCAGCTCGGCCTCGTCGCCGGGCTCGAAGCCGCGTACGACGACCCCCTCTGGGGACTCGGGAGCGGCCGGCAGTCCGGATGCGGGGCGCCGCATCACCCACAGCTCACGGGTGCGCTCCCAGCCCTGTTTCGCAGCCAGCCGCGCCGCCGCCGGGTTGTCGCCGTGGGACCAGGCGGTGGTGCCGGGGTTCAGCGACGGCGCGCGAAGCAGCAGCTGGCGCCCGAGGCCCACGCCGCGGTGCTGGGTCAGCACCACGAGCGAGAGCTCGGTGCCGATCAACAGTCCGAAGCCGCGTACGTCACCCCAGATCGTGGCGTCGTCCGGACGGTTGCGCAGCGTCAGCAGGGTCGCCTCGTCGAGCGGTGCCACCCCGTCGTACGCCTCGGTCGCCTTCGCGATGTCCAGGACCTGCTCGACGCTGAGTGCCATGGGAGAAGCCTAGGCTTCAGCTCCCAGGCGAGGAGACGGGGTCAGCCGCGCGCCGTCGGCGGCGGCCTCGTTGTTCTTCGAGGGCAGCACGAAGCGGTAGCCGACGTTGCGGACGGTGCCGATGAGGGTCTCGTTCTCCGGGCCGAGCTTGGCGCGCAGGCGACGCACGTGGACGTCGACGGTGCGGGTGCCGCCGAAGTAGTCGTAGCCCCAGACCTCCTGCAGCAGCTGCTGGCGGGAGAAGACACGGCCGGGGTGCTGGGCGAGGAACTTCAGGAGCTCGAACTCCTTGAAGGTCAGGTCGAGCGGGCGGCCACCGATCTTGGCGGTGTAGGTGGCGTCGTCGACGACGACCTCGCCGGAGCGGATGACGTGGGCCTCGGGGTCGGAGGCCTCGCGGGCAGCCGAGTTGCGTCCGATCGAGAGCTTGATCCGGGCCTCGAGCTCGGCCGGACCGCAGGTGTGCAGCACGACGTCGTCCATGCCCCAGTCGTGGGAGACGACCGCGAGGCCACCCTCGGTGGCGATCAGCAGAACGGGGATGTCGGTGCCGGTCGTACGGATCAGGCGACACAGGTCGCGAGCCTGGGCGAGGTCCTGTCGTCCGTCCACCAGCAGCAGGTCGGAGTCGGGCGCCTCGAGAAGCGCGCTACCTTCAGCAGGAAGGATCTTCACCTGGTGGCCGAGGAGCGAGAGCCCCGGAAGTACGTCTGCCGAAGGCTGGAGTGAACTGGTCAGCAACAGAAGCGAGCTCATCGGGGTGCCTCTCGGTCAGAGAAAGAGGAGCACCGAAACGCAACATTGAGCCTCGGTGAGGTGATCGTTGGACCATATTAACGAAACCTCGCGGTGACATAGGAAGGTTGTCCACGAGAAAGTGACGAACGTTATAGAGGTCCGCTACTGGGCCGCAGCCAAGTCGGCGGCCGGAACCGCGTCGGACCAGATCGAGGTCGACGGTCCGTTGACGCTGGCAGAAGTCGTACGCCGCGCCGCGGAGCTGCACGCCGACACCCGCCTCCCCGAGGTTCTGAAGGTCTGCTCGGCGCTCATCGGCGACCGCCCGGCAGGAACGGCCGACCCCAGTGGGATCGAGGTCCCACCGGGGTCGACGGTCGAGTTCCTCCCGCCGTTCGCGGGCGGCTAGATCACAGCTGGCTGGGGAGCCCGCGCCCGGTGACTCACCTGCGTAAGGGCCTGCCGGGGCGGGCAGGTCCTAGCTCCTCAGCTCTCGATCGCGGCCGGCTCCGACTTGGGGCTCGTCGCGATCTGGATCTTGCGCGGCTTGGCCTTCTCCGCGACCGGCACGACCAGGCGCAGCACGCCGGCGTCGTACGCCGCCTCGATGTGGTCGAGGTCGAGGTTGTCGCCGAGCACGAGCTGACGGCTGAAGCTGCCGCGCACGCGCTCGTTGGCCAGCATCTGCCAGTCGCCGTTCCTGGCGACGCGCTCCGCCCTCACGGTGAGCACATTGCGCTCGACGTCGAGGTCGATCGTGTCCGGGCTGACGCCGGGAAGGTCGAACTCGATGACGAACCGGTCGCCCTCGCGCCAGGCGTCCATCGGCATCACGGCCGGGCGGTTGGTGGTGCCTCCGCCCAGGAGTTGCTGGGTGATGCGGTCGAACTCGCGGAACGGATCGGTGCTTCGGATCAGCATGATTCCCTCCTCACGGGATCTATATCAGCGGATACATCTTTTATATATTCCAGCGCCTAGGGAATTTCAAGCCCGCATGTCAGAATCGCTCGTGTGAAGGAGCGAACCAGGGCCGTCTACGCCATCTCGGTGGCAGCTGAGATGGCCGAGATGCAGATCCAGAACCTCCGCGTCTACGAACGCAGAGGGCTGGTCGACCCCGCGCGCACCGCGGGCGGCACCCGGCTCTACTCCGTCGCAGACATCGAGCGCCTCGTCCGCATCCGAGACCTGCTCGCCGACGGTCTCAACCTCGCCGGCATCGCCCGGGTGCTGGCTCTGGAGGAGGACGTACGCCGCCTGAAAGCCGCCAACGAGAGACTTCGGCGCCCCTCGGGGGAATGAGCGGGGCGGGTTACCGGTTGAATGGTCACATGAGCACCGGAGCCTGGATCGCCGTCATCGCGATAGCCGTCGCGCTCGCCTTCGGCGTGTTCCGGCTGCTCACCGACGGCCGCTTCCGAGGCACGAAGGAGCTCCACGTGTCCCACGAGGATCACCCGCCCGAGCCGCACGCCTGGGATGCGGTCACCGACGCGCTGGGCGAGGCCGAGCTCGGTGGGCGCGCGACGCTCGTGCAGTTCTCCAGTGCCTTCTGTGCACCCTGCCGGGCGACCCGGAGGATCCTGGGAGAGGTCGCCGAGATCGTCCCGGGCGTGGTCCACATCGAGATCGATGCCGAGCACCACCTCGACCTGGTCCGCCGCCTCGACATCCTGCGGACTCCCACGACGCTGGTGCTGGACGGTGCCGGCAACGAGGTGGCGCGCGCTTCGGGCGCGCCTCGCAAGGAGCAGGTCCTGAGCGCGATCCCGGCCTACGATCTCGAATCCTGACACGCTGGTCCGCATTCCGAGACATTCGTTTCGTGCCCGTCGAGCATCGCGCTACTGTCATCGCATGTTCTCGACCATGCTGACCAAGCGCCGCGCAGTGGATCACTGCCGCGTGCGCTCGGCGCTGTGTCGTTCCTGCCGCTGATTCCCTGAGATTTGTCGACCCAGTCGACACCGGGGATCGCTTTCGCCTGTCAGGCTCGTCCTGACGACCTCCCCTTCACTCTCGCAGGAGCACACCTATGTCTGAGACCTCGAGCAAGACGGCGACGCAGGCCGGCATCGACCCTCGTGGCCCGCAGTTCGCTGCGGCGCTGACCGTGGGCGTGATCCTCCTGGCCCTGCTGCTGCCGCAGCCATGGGCTCTGGTGGTCACGGTCATCCAGACCGTGCTCTTCGCGATCGGGGCTGGTCTCGGCGTTCAGCGGACCCCGCACGCCTGGCTCTTCAAGAGGCTCGTACGTCCCCGCCTCGGTGCGCCGGACGAGCTCGAAGACCCGGCACCGCCCCGATTCGCCCAGGGGGTCGGCCTCGCCTTCCTCGTGGTCGCGCTCGTGGGCTACCTCGTCGGCGCCACCCTCCTGGCGCAGATCGCCCTCGGCCTCGCGCTCGTCGCGGCCGTGCTCAATGCCGTCTTCCGGTTCTGCCTCGGCTGCGAGATCTACCTGCTGATCAGGCGACTGGGCTCGCCCCGCTCCGCCTGACCCCTGAACGCAAGAAACACAACGAAAGGTACCTAGATGACCCGCGAGAACTCCCTCGTCTCCGCCCAGTGGGTGGAGGAGCACCTCGATGACCCGAAGGTGGTGCTGATCGAGGTCGACGAAGACACCACCGCCTACGACAAGGGCCACATCAAGGGTGCCATCAAGCTCGACTGGACCACCGACCTGCAGGACCAGGTCCGTCGCGACTTCGTCAACAAGGACCAGTTCTCCGCTCTGCTCTCCGAGCGTGGCGTCGCCAACGACGACACCGTGGTGCTCTACGGCGGCAACAACAACTGGTTCGCCGCGTACGCCTTCTGGTACTTCAAGCTCTACGGCCACCAGGACGTCAAGCTGCTCGACGGCGGCCGCAAGAAGTGGGAGCTCGACTCCCGCGAGCTGACCGACGAGGCCGTCACCCGCGAGGCGACCAACTACACCGCGCAGGAGCAGGACCACTCGATCCGCGCCTTCCGCGACGAGGTCGTCGAGGCCATCGGCACCCAGAACCTGGTCGACGTGCGGTCGCCCGACGAGTTCGCCGGCCGCCTCCTCGCCCCGGCCCACCTCCCGCAGGAGCAGGCTCAGCGCGCCGGTCACATCCCGACCGCGGCCAACGTCCCGTGGTCGAAGGCGGCCAACGACGACGGCACCTTCCGTTCCGACGAGGAGCTGAAGGAGATCTACACCGAGGCCGGCGTCGACTGGAGCAAGGACACCATCGCCTACTGCCGCATCGGCGAGCGCTCCTCGCACACCTGGTTCGTGCTCAAGGAGCTCCTCGGCCAGGAGAACGTGAAGAACTACGACGGCTCGTGGACCGAGTACGGCTCCCTCGTCGGCGTTCCGGTCGTCACCGGCGACGAGCCCGGGGAGGCCTGAGCATGTGCGGAGCAACTGAGGGCGGGCTCTCGCTCGCCGGCGTCGACGTCGCCAAGGAAGCAGTCATCCAGGGTCAGGTGACCCGTGAGGGGCAGCCGGTCCAGGGTGCCTACGTACGGCTGCTCGACCGCACCGGCGAGTTCACCGCCGAGGTACCCACCTCGGCCACCGGCCACTTCCGGTTCTTCGCCGGGGACGGCGAGTGGACCCTGCGTACGCTCGCGCCGAAGGCCGAGCCCGTGGACAAGAAGGTCCACGCCGCGGTCGGCAACGTCGCCGAGGTGACGATCCCGATCGGCTGACGATCCCTGACGTGGGAGCCCCGGTGTCACTGGCTGACACCGGGGCTCCCACGTCGTTTTGCCGTCCTTGGGTGGAGATATTGCGGCGATTCCCGTGAATGGCGCTAGATTGTCCGGGTGACTGGACTGCTTGTGACCGTGGCGCCGACCGGGGCGGAGACCGCGAAGGAAGACTGCCCGCAGCTGCCGACGACGCTGGAGGAGCTGGTGGCGACGGCCGTCGAGTGTGAGGAGGCCGGAGCGCGGATGATTCACGTCCACATCCGCGACGACGACCATGCGCCGACGCTCGACCTCGGCCGGCTCACCGAGACGGTCGACGCGCTCCACGAGAAGACCGAGCTGATCGTGCAGCTCTCCACCGGCGGCTCGGTCCACGACCCGCTGGACAAGCGGCTGAAGGTGCTCGACGCCGGGCCGGACTCCTGCTCGCTGACGATGGGCACGACCAACTTCGGCGACGACGTCTTCTCCAACCCGTGGCCGTTCATCACCGAGCTCTACCAGCTCACCCAGGAGCGCGGCGTGGTGCCGGAGTTCGAGCTCTTCGACCTGGGCCACGTCGCCGCGCTGCAGCGGCTGCTGGGGAAGTACGGACTGCCGGCCGGCGGCAAGGTCCACGTCGACTTCGTCATGGGTGTGCCCGGTGGCATGCCCGGCACCTCCGCGGCGCTGGTCGCGGCCGTCGCCGCGCTGCCGGCGGAGGTGACCTCGTGGTCGGCGACCGGTATCGGCCGCTCGACCCTCCCGGTCATGCTCACCTCGTTGGCGATGGGCGGTCACCTGCGGGTCGGGATGGAGGACGTACTCACCCTCGCCAAGGGTGTCCCGGTCGACGCCAACCGTCAGCTCGTCGAGCGAGCCGTCGAAGCCGCCGCCGTCGCTCAGCGCCAGCCGCTGAGCACCGAGGAGGCCTGGGCCCTCCTCGGCCTCAAGCGATAACCACCCGCCGAGTCGGCGCATCTGTCCCGCTTCGCGTTGCCGAGTCGGCGCATCTGTCCCGGTCTCCGCGGCAGACGCTTTTCGAGCCTGGGACATTTGCGCCGACTCGGCGCGCTCTCGCGGGACATGTGCGCCGAGTCGGCTCGTTCTGACGGACTTCCGCGTCGAGTCGGCTCGTCATAACGAGCCGACTCGGCCCTGATCTTGGTCAGGACGAGCCGACTCGGCGGTGAGGTAGCGGTCGATCGTCGGGCCGACCCAGGCGACGATCTCCTCGGGGTCCATCTCGACGATGGGCGGGAGGTGGAGTACGTAGCGGCCCAGTGCGATGCCGAGGAGCTGGGTGGCCGCGAGGGCCGCCCGGCGCCCGGCTTGGGCGGGGTCGGGGCACAGGGGTGCGACAGCGGCGGCGACCTGGGTGGCGAAGATGCTCCGCATCTGTTCCGCGGCCTGAGGATCCGAAGCGGCTCGGCGGAGCAGGGCCATCAGGGTGCCCTCGGAGTCCCATGTGCGTACGAAATGGGCGGTCATCACGCGGCCCGCGTCGCCCTCCGGGACCGAGGTGAGGTCGGGTAGAGCCAGGTCGATCGAGGCGGCGGCAGTGAAGAGCTCCTCCTTGCTGCCGAAATAGCGCATCACCATCGACGGGTCGATCTGTGCCTCGGAGGCGATCGCGCGGATGGTGGTGCGGTCGTATCCCTGCCTCGCGAAGTGCTCTCGTGCGACGGCGAGGATGCGCTCGCGGGTCTCGGCTCCGGATCGGCGGGTGTCGGTCATGTCAACAAGTGTAGGCCAACGCCTGTTGACGTCAATACGGTGACGCGCTAACTTGGTCAACACCGGTTGGCCAACGCCTGTTGACTAACAACGAGACCAAGGAGCGCATCATGTCCACCATCACCACTGATGTCCTCGTCGCCGGCGCTGGCCCCACCGGGCTGGCGGTGGCGGCCAAGCTGGCGGCGGCCGGCATCGACGTCACCGTCATCGACAACCAGGCCTCGGGCGACAACACCTCCCGGGCTGCGGTCGTCCACGCCCGCACGCTGGAGGTGCTGGCCGACCTCGGTGTCTCCGAGCGGCTGGTCGAGGAAGGCATCGAGGCGCCGCGCTTCACCATCCGCGACCGCGACAAGGTCCTGGTGCCGATCCGCTTCGACGACCTGCCCAGCGAGTTCCCCTACGCCCTGATGGTCTCCCAGGCCGTCACCGAGCGCGTCCTGCTGGAGCGCCTCACCGAGCTCGGCGGTCACGTACGCCGCCCGCTCACCCTGGTCGACCTCGTCCAGGACGACACGGGCGTCACCGCCACCACCGAGGACGGCATCGAGATCCGCGCCCGCTACCTCGTCGGCGCCGACGGGATGCACTCGACCGTGCGCGACAGGGCCGGGATCGGGTTCCCGGGCGGAAAGTACGCCGAGTCGTTCAGCCTCGCCGACGTCCGGGTCGAGGGCGACCTGCCGCACGACGAGGTCATCCTCTACTTCTCGCCCGAGGGCACTTTGGTCTCCGCGCCGCTGCCCGACGGCTCGTTCCGGTTCGTGGCCCCGGTACCCGAGGCACCGGAACAGCCCGACGTCGACTATGTCCAGGGGCTCCTCGACCGGCGAGGCAGCCTCAAGAGCCCGGTCGCGGTCACCGAGGTGGTGTGGGGATCCCGCTTCCGGGTCCACCACCGCGTCGCCGACGCCTACCGTGCCGGTCGGGTGCTGATCGCCGGCGACGCCGCCCACGTGCACAGCCCGGCCGGCGGCCAGGGCATGAACACCGGCCTCCAGGACGCGGTCGTTCTCGGCGACGCGCTCGTCGCCACGATCGCCAAGGGAGACGAGGCCGCACTCGACGAGTACGCCGGCCGCCGCCGACCGGTGGCCCAGGAGGTCATCGAGCTCTCCGACAGGCTGACCCGGTTCGGCATCGCGCACGGAGTCCGGCGGAGCGTACGCAACCTGGTGCTGTCGACGCTCGCGAGGCTCCCGCGCTTCCGCCGGATGCTCGCCTGGCGTCTGTCCGGGCTGGTCTACCGCGACCGCTGAGCAAGATGCTCAGGCGAGGTCGAGGTAGCCCGCCTCGCGCAGGCCGGCGATGACGTCCTCCAGCGCCTCGTCGATCGAGCGGCCGGTGGTGTCGACACGTACGTCGGCGTCGGCCGGCTCCTCGTAGGGCGATGAGATCCCGGTGAACTCCGGGATCTCGCCGCGTCGGGCCTTGGCGTAGAGGCCCTTGCGGTCGCGCCGCTCGCACTCCTCCAGCGGCGTGGCCACGTGCACCAGGAAGAAGGCGCCGCCGGCGTCGGCGATGAAGCCGCGTACGTCCTGGCGGGTCGAGTCGAAGGGCGCGATGGGGGAGCAGACCGCGAGCCCGCCGTGGCGGGAGATCTCGGCGGCCACCCAGCCGATCCGGCGGATGTTGGTCTCCCGGTCCTCCTTGGAGAAGGTCAGCCCGGCGGAGAGGTTGCGGCGTACGACGTCACCGTCGAGGGAGGTGACCGTGCGGGCGCCCTGCTCGAGGATCCTGTCCATCAGGGCGCGGGCGAGGGTGGACTTTCCGGAGCCGGACAGGCCGGTGAAGAAGATGACCAGACCCCGGTCCTCGGGCGCCGGCTGGTCAGCGGCGATGACCGCGGCGATCGCCTCGGTGTAGTCGGCCGACTCGGTCGAGGTGCCCGAGGCGAGCGCGTGGATCGGGTCGCCCCCGGCGTACGCCTCCAGGACGGCCACGCCGAGGGCATGGTCGGCCTCGGGGTCGTCGTGCGAAGCCAGCGGCACCGCGACCACGGCCGCGTCGGGGAGGTCCTCCGCGGCCAGCAGCGACGCGCGCAGCAGCGCGACGGGGGAGAGCGCGGGGGTGCCGTGCCCGACCAGGGCGAGCAGCAGCACCGGTCCGAGCTCCGCGATCTCGGCGATCTCGGCGGTGGTGAGGGCGTCGGTGACCGGGACGACCGTCCTCCCGGCGTACGCCTTCCGGGTCTGCTCCGGGGTGAGGTAGAGCCTCCGGAACGGACCATAGGCGGAGGAGGAGAGGCCGGTGACCTCGCCCGCTGGCCAGGTGACACGCGCCAGCGGGAGACCCTCGGGGTCGACGATCTCCACCGAGCCGTCCTCGGCCGCGGCCGAGGCGACCGACGACGGAAGATCCAGGGTCAGCGGGGAGCCCGGGGCGTTCAGCGGGCCCGGGAGGGCGCCGGAGACGATCAGCTCGATGTCGTCGAGCTCGCGCGGGGACGGGGAGAACTGCGGCACTGGCACGGGGCAACCTTATGGGGCTCACCACGAGTCGGCGCGTTCGCACCTTGCTTTCTCGCTTCGCTCGAAAGACGGCGATGCAAACGCGCCGACTCGTGTCTCGCTGAACGCTCGCTAGTCGTTGATCATGCCCGCGCCGACGGTGACGCCGGTCGCCTCGTCGATGAGGATGAAGGAGCCGGTGGTGCGGTTCTTCGAGTAGGGGTCGCACAGCAGCGGCTTGGTGGTGCGCAGCTGCACGCGGCCGATCTCGTTGAGGCCGAGCTCCTTGGTCTCCAGGTCACGGTGGAGCGAGTTGACGTCGAGTCGGTACTGGATGTCCTTGACCAGCGCTCGCGCCGAGTTGGAGGTGTGCTTGATGGCCAGCTTCTGCCGCGGACGCAGCGGAGCGGTGGTCATCCAGCAGATCATCGCGTCGATGTCCTGGCTCGGCTCGGGGGCGTTCTTGACCCGCGAGATCATGTCGCCACGGCTCACGTCGACGTCGTCCTCGAGGCGGACCGTCACCGACATCGGCGGGAACGCCTCGGGGATCTCCTTGTCGAAGAGGTCGATCCCGGCGATCTTCGACGTCATGCCCGAGGGCAGGACCATGACCTCGTCGCCCGGCTTGAGTACGCCGCCGGCCACCTGACCCGCATAGCCGCGGTAGTCGTGGTGGTCGTCCGACTTCGGCCGGATGACGTACTGCACCGGGAGGCGCACGTCGACCAGGTCGCGGTCGGAGGCGACGTGGACGTGCTCGAGGTGGTGGATCAGGGTCGGGCCGGAGTACCACGTCATGCTCTCCGAGCGCTGCACCACGTTGTCGCCCTGGAGCGCCGAGATCGGGATGACCTCGAGGTCCGGGATGTTGAGCTTGGTCGCGAACGCGGTGAACTCGGCGGAGATCTTCTTGTAGACCTCCTCGGAGTAGTCGACGAGGTCCATCTTGTTGATGCACAGCACCAGGTGCGGCACGCGCAGCAGGGACAGGAGCACCGCGTGGCGACGGGACTGCTCGGTGAGGCCGTGACGAGCGTCGACCAGGACGAGGCCGAGGTCAGCCGTCGAAGCACCGGTGACCATGTTGCGCGTGTACTGCACGTGGCCGGGGGTGTCGGCGATGATGAACTTGCGGTTGGGCGTCGCGAAGTAGCGGTAGGCCACGTCGATGGTGATGCCCTGCTCGCGCTCGGAGCGCAGCCCGTCGGTCAGCAGCGAGAGGTCCACGTAGCCGTGGCCCTTGTCCTGCGAGGTCTTCTCGACCGACTCCAGTTGGTCGGTGAAGATCGACTTCGAGTCGAACAGCAGCCGCCCGATGAGGGTGGACTTGCCGTCGTCGACCGAGCCGGCGGTGGCGAACCGCAGGAGGTCCATGGCCATCAGAAGTAACCTTCCTTCTTGCGGTCCTCCATGGCGGCCTCGGAGAACCGGTCGTCACCGCGGGTCGCGCCACGCTCGGTGACCCGGGCGGCGGCGACCTCCTCGATGATCTCGGGGATGGTGGCGGCGGTCGACTCGACGCAGCCGGTCAGGGTCATGTCGCCGCAGGTGCGGTAGCGAACTGTGCGCTCGGTGACGACCTCGCCCTCGCGCAGCGGGTTGAGCGGGGTCTCGGTGAGCAGCATGCCGTCGCGCTCGAAGACCCGGCGCTGGTGGGCGAAGTAGACCGACGGGATCTCGATGCCCTCGCGGCCGATGTAGTCCCAGATGTCCAGCTCGGTCCAGTTGGAGATCGGGAAGACCCGCATGTGCTCGCCCTCGTGGAGGCGGCCGTTGTAGAGCGACCAGAGCTCGGGACGCTGGTTCTTCGGGTCCCACTGGCCGAACTCGTCACGGTGGGAGTAGACACGCTCCTTGGCGCGGGCCTTCTCCTCGTCGCGGCGACCGCCACCGAAGGCGGCGGTGAAGCCGTTCTCCTCGATCGCGTTCAGCAGCGTGGGCGTCTGGAGGCGGTTGCGCGAGGTCTTGCCGTCGTCGACGACGATGCCGCGCGCGATCGCGTCATCGATGCTCGCGATCACCAGGCGTACGCCCAGACGGCTGACCCAGCGGTCACGGGTCTCGGCGACCTCGGGGAAGTCGAGGCCGTTGTCGATCTGGAGGACCGGGAACGGAATCTTGGCCGGGAAGAAAGCCTTCTCCGCAAGTCGCAGCATCACGATGCTGTCCTTGCCGCCCGAGAACATCAGGACAGGCTTCTCGAACTCTGCCGCGGCCTCGCGGAAGATGTGGATCGACTCGGCTTCCAGCTGGTCGAGCTGGCTGAGCCGGTAGTCGGCGTGTGTTGCAGTCATTACGGAACCAGAGGACCTCTCCGTCAGGTTGAGGCGCCCATGCTAGTGGCGGCTTCCACGGCACGGCGAAATGTCCCATCCCCGCGTGGGCTGGACTCTGAGTGTACGCAGGAGCGGGGCCCACCTCGGTAGCCCCACCCGCACGGTGAGATGTGGCCGGCGAGATGCCTCACTGCCGGGGCGCCACCACGACCCGGTCCCCGGCCAGGAGGAAGGCGATCCGGTCGATGCCGTCGACCGGCGGCTGTTCCTGCCCGAGGCGCAGGAACAGATCGCGTACGCCGCCAGGCTCGACGTCCTCGTCGGGTCGAAGCCCCAGCGCCTGCCGGATCGTCTCGGCATGGATGCGCCGGCCGCCGAGGCGGTCCCAGCGCTCCGCGACGAGCGCCGGCTGCGCGCCGAAGGTGACCAGCTCGGTGCGGGTGGCAGGGATCTCGCGGGCGCGGGCGAGGTCGAGGGCTGCGAGGTGCTGGGCGGCGACCTCCGGCGTCGTGGGTCGCAGGATGTGCGTCGACGGATGCTCGTACGTCGGCCAGAACCACTTCCCCGAGGCCCGTCGCAGCGCGAACTTCCCCCGGTGGCCGCCGAGGGAGAACCGTGGCCGGGCCCGCTGGTCGAGCCACGAGGTGGGCTGGTTGCGCAGCGCCGCGAGCCGGGTCGCGATCTCGGGCAGCGGCGCCTCGACGGGATGCGGCGCCCGGCGCCAGGGCAGGTCGGGGTCGGCCGAGAGCGAGACCGCCCCGGCGAGGTCGTCGCCGTAGGAGGCGAGCAGCGTCATCGGCTCGGTGTCCGGCAGCCCCCGCTCGCGCGCCCATCGGCGGCGTACGTCCTCACGGGCGGGGAGCAGGTTGTCCAGCCAGGCGCGTGCGGCTCCAGGGGAGAGGGCCGGGCCGGTGCGGGGGAGGGAGAGCGAGATCGGCGTGGGGCCGGCGGTCTCCGCGTAGGTGAACTCGACCTGGTCGCCTACCTGCCGGAAGGTGCCCATCCGGCGGCGGCCGGCGAAGGCGTACAGCTCCCGCATCAGCGGCGGTGGGCCAGATGGTGGGCCAGCACGGCGTCGAGGTCGACGTCCTCCAACGGCGGGGCGATCGGGGAGAGCTGGGTGGGTGCGAGGTAGACGTCGAGGACCTCCAGCAGCGCGAGGGCCTTGCCGAGCTCGGCGCGGGGGTGGCCGGACTCGACGTCGACGACGAACCGCCGGCCTACGCCGGCGCGGTGCGCCAGGTCGCCCTGAGTGAGGCCGGCGCGGCGGCGGGCCGCGCGCACGGCCGACCCGAAGGCGGCCGGTGAGGTCAGGTACGGCGACGGCACGATGAACACTCTACGTGATGTTCCCGTACGGGAACATCAATCGCGGAAGTCGCTGGGACGTCGCCCGAACCGCTGCTTACAGTCCGAACATGAAGATCACCGTTGTCGGCGTGGGCTACGTCGGGATGTCGCTCGCCGTCCTGCTCGCGCAGAAGCACCAGGTCGTCGTCCTGGACATCTCCCAGGAGCGGGTCGACCTGGTCAACGCGGCCCGGACGCCGATCGAGGACGCCGAGATCACCAGCTTCCTGGCCACCAAGGAGCTCGACCTGCGCGCGACCCTCGACAAGGAGGACGCCTACGCGGACGCCGCCTACGTCGTCGTCGCCACCCCGACGAACTACGACGAGGCCTCGAACTACTTCGACACCTCCAGCGTCGACGGTGTGATCGCCGACGCGGTGAGCTATGCGCCCGAGGCGGCGATCGTGGTGAAGTCGACCATCCCGGTCGGCTACATCGCGGCCAAGCGCGAGCAGCACCCCGACACGACCCTCTTCTTCAGTCCCGAGTTCCTCCGCGAGGGCAAGGCGCTCCACGACAACCTGCACCCCTCCCGCATCGTCGTAGGCGACGACTCCGCGGCCGCGAAGGGCTTCGCCGAGCTGCTCCTCGAGGGCTCCCTCGAGCCCGACGTACCGGTGCTGATGACCGGCGCCACCGAGGCCGAGGCGATCAAGCTGTTCGCCAACACCTACCTCGCGCTGCGGGTCGCCTACTTCAACGAGCTCGACACCTACGCCGCCACCCACGGCCTCAACACGACCCAGATCATCGAGGGCGTCGGCCTGGACCCGCGGATCGGGTCGCACTACAACAACCCGAGCTTCGGCTACGGCGGCTACTGTCTGCCGAAGGACACCAAGCAGCTGCAGGCCAACTACCAGGACGTCCCGCAGAACCTCATCTCGGCGATCGTCGAGGCCAACACCACCCGCAAGGACTTCGTCGCGACCGACATCCTGCGGCGCGAGCCGAAGGTGGTCGGCGTCTACCGGCTGATCATGAAGTCCGGTTCGGACAACTTCCGCGAGTCCTCGATCCAGGGTGTGATGAAGCGGATCAAGGCCAAGGGCGTCGAGGTGATCATCTACGAGCCCGAGCTCGACGAGGCGGAGTTCTTCCACTCCGAGAACATCCGGGACCTCGACGAGTTCAAGCAGCGGGCCGACGTGATCATCGCCAACCGCCGCACCGAGGTGCTCGCCGACGTCGCCGACAAGGTCTACACGCGCGACATCTACGGGCGCGACTGAGCTGTTCCGGCGGGGTCGAACTGCTCCCGTGGGCGACCTGCGGGTAACGGACCGGTGAACATCGGTTCGCAATGAACCGTGCGCGGATGCGTACAGTTATGGTCGCGTCTTCTGATCAGTGTCTAGGAATGAGGCAACATCATGGCTGGTGACTCCGAGACCCGCCCCTGGGGTTCGTGGCACGTCATCGACATCGGTCCGGGTTACAAGGTGAAGCGGATCGAGGTGCTGCCTCACAGCCGCCTCTCCTACCAGACCCACACCCACCGCTCCGAGCACTGGGTCGTCATCTACGGCAAGGCGACCTGCATCATCGACGGCGTGACCACCATCGCCGGACCGGGTGAGTCCGTCGACGTGGCCGTCGGCCAGGCCCACCGGATCTGCAACGAGACCGACGAGCCGCTCTCGATCATCGAGGTCCAGCGCGGTGGCTACACCGGCGAGGACGACATCGTCCGGCTCGAGGACGACTTCGGCCGGGCCGAGGCCGAGAAGACCACGACGGCCTGAGACCACGAAAGACGTACGCGGCGGGGCAGTGCCACGCCGCGTACGTCTCGTTTTGAGGCCGGTGGAGGTCAGGCCAGGAGGCCGAGCAGGTACTTCCCGTAGCCGCTCTTCAGCAGCGGTTGGGCGAGCTCGGAGAGCTCCTCGTCGGAGAGCCAGCCCTGGCGCCAGGCGACCTCTTCGGGAGCGCCGATCTTGGTCCCCTGGCGGTGCTCGATGGCGCGGATGAAGTTGGCGGCCTCGTTGAGGTCCTCGAGGGTGCCGGTGTCGAGCCAGGCGGTGCCGCGGGGCAGCACCTCGACCGAGAGGGTGCCGGCCTCGAGGTAGATCCGGTTGAGGTCGGTGATCTCGAGCTCGCCGCGCGCGGACGGCCGCAGGTTGCGGGCGTGCTCGACGACCGAGCTGTCGTAGAAGTAGAGGCCGGGGACGGCGTACGGGCTCTTCGGCTTGTCGGGCTTCTCCTCGAGCGAGATCGCCTTGAAGGAGTCGTCGAACTCGACGACGCCGTAGGCGCGCGGGTCGGCGACGCGGTAGCCGAAGACGGCGCCGCCGTGGATCGTCTTGAAGCGGGCCAGCTGGGTGCCGAGGCCCGGACCGTAGAAGATGTTGTCGCCCAGGACGAGGCCGACCCCGTCCTCTGACTCGTCGAGGAAGCCGACGTCGGCGCCGATCGTGAAGGCCTGGGCGAGGCCGTCGGGGGAGGGCTGCTCGGCGTAGCTGATGTTGACGCCGAGGTGGCTGCCGTCACCCAGGAGCCGGTGGAATCCGGAGGCCTCGTGGGGCGTGGTGATCACCAGGATGTCCCGGATCCCGGCCAGCATCAGCGTGGTCAGCGGGTAGTAGATCATCGGCTTGTCGTAGATCGGCATCAGCTGCTTGCTGATCGCGAGAGTGATCGGGTGCAGACGCGAGCCGGTGCCTCCGGCGAGGATGATGCCCTTCATGGTCATTTGATCCTACGGATGTTCACCCCACGTTCTAGGGAACCCACCGGGGCGAGGCGACCACCGGGTGGTTAATTCTGCCTACGATGAGCCGGTGAGACGGATTCTTGTGACAGGCGGGGCCGGGTTCATCGGCTCCAACTTCGTGCACCACCTCGTGGCCAACACCGATGCGTACGTGACGGTGCTCGACAAGCTGACCTACGCCTCCTCGGAGGCGTCGCTGGCCGGACTCCCGGAGGACCGGGTTCGACTCGTGGTCGGCGACATCGCTGACGCCGCGGTGGTCGAGCCGCTGGTCGCGGAGTCGGAGGCCGTGGTGCACTACGCGGCCGAGTCGCACAACGACAACTCCCTCTCTGACCCGGCTCCGTTCGTCCAGACCAACATCGTCGGCACCTTCGTCCTGCTCGAGGCGGTCCGGAAGCACGACGTGCGCTTCCATCACGTCTCGACCGACGAGGTCTACGGCGACCTCGACCTGGACGACCCGAAGCGGTTCACCGAAGACACCCCCTATCAGCCGTCTTCCCCCTACTCGGCGACCAAGGCCGGCTCCGACCACCTCGTCCGCGCCTGGGTGCGCTCCTTCGGGGTGCGCGCGACGATCTCCAACTGCTCCAACAACTACGGTCCCTGGCAGCACGTGGAGAAGTTCATCCCGCGTCAGATCACCGAGGTGATCGAGGGCCGCCGGCCGCGCGTCTACGGCGACGGTCTCAACGTCCGCGACTGGATCCACACCGACGACCACTCCTCGGCGGTCTGGGCGATCCTGGAGAAGGGCCGGATCGGGCAGACCTACCTGATCGGCGCCGACGGCGAAAAGTCCAACGTCGACGTCGTCCGCGCGATCCTGCGCCACTTCGGCAAGCCGGAGGACGACATCGAGTGGGTCACCGACCGCGCCGGCCACGACCGCCGCTACGCCATCGAGTCCGGCAAGCTGCGCAGCGAGCTCGGCTGGGAGCCGAAGTACCAGGACTTCGACAAGGGCCTGGCCGCGACGATCGCCTGGTACCAGGAGAACGAGGCCTGGTGGTCGCCGCTGAAGCACGAGACCGAAGCCAAGTACGCCGCGAAGGGGCAGTGAATGTCGGACCTCGCCGTTGAGCAGACGCCGATCCCGGGTCTGCTGGTCGTCCACCTGCCCGTGCACGGAGACGCCCGCGGCTGGTTCAAGGAGAACTGGCAGCGCGAGAAGATGATCGCGCTCGGGCTGCCCGACTTCGGGCCGGTGCAGAACAACATGTCCTTCAACGCCTCCCGCGGGGCGACCCGAGGCATCCACACCGAGCCGTGGGACAAGTTCGTCTCCGTGGCCTGCGGACGGGTCTTCGCGGCCTGGGTCGACATGCGCGAGGGTTCGTCGTTCGGGACGACGTTCTCGGTCGAGATCGGCCCGGAGACGGCCGTCTTCGTGCCGCGCGGAGTCGGCAACTCCTACCAGGCGCTGGAGGATCTCACGGTCTACTCCTACCTGGTCAACGACCACTGGCGTCCCGGGTTCGCCTACCCCGCCCTCAACCTGGCCGACGAGACCGCCGCGATCGCCTGGCCGATCCCGCTGGAGTCCGCCGAGATCTCCGAGAAGGACAAGGCCAACCCGCGCCTGGCCGAGATCACCCCGATGAAGCCGAAGAAGACGCTCGTCATCGGCTCGAACGGCCAGCTCGGCCGGGCCCTCGTGTCGGTCTTTCCGGATGCGGACGCCGTCGATCTCGACGAGCTCGACATCTCCGACGAGAAGGCGGTCGCGGCCTGGCCGTGGGCCGACTACCAGCTGATCCTCAACGCCGCCGCCTACACCGCCGTCGACGTCGCCGAGACCCCCGACGGCCGCCGCACGGCCTGGGCGGCCAACGCGACGGCTCCGGCGCTGCTCGCCCGGGTCGCGACAGAGCACCGGCTGACCCTGGTGCACTACTCGACCGAGTACGTCTTCGACGGCACCGCCACCGAGCACACCGAGGACGAGCCCGTCTCGCCGCTCGGCGTCTACGCCCAGTCCAAGGCCGCCGGCGACATCGCCGTCGCCGGCACCCCGCGCCACTACATCCTGCGCACCTCCTGGGTCGTCGGCGCCGGCAAGAACTTCGTACGCACCATGGCGGCTCTCGCCGAGAAGGGCGTCTCGCCCACCGTGGTCGACGACCAGATCGGCCGGCTCACCTTCACCGACACGCTCGCCGCGGCCACCGCTCACCTGCTGCGGTCCGGGGCTGCGTACGGGGTCTACAACTGCACCAACGCCGGTGAGCCGTGCTCGTGGCGGGACATCGCCGCCGAGGTGTTCTCGCTGTCCGGGCGTGACGGGGCCGACGTGGGCGCCACCTCGACCGAGGCCTACTTCGCCGGCAAGGAGGGCGTCGCCCTGCGGCCGCTCAACTCGGTGATGTCCCTCGACAAGCTCACCGCCACCGGCTTCGAGCCCGAGGACCACCTCGACGCGCTGCGCCGCTACCTGAAGGCCTGACCGCCGAGTCGGCGCGTCTGCCCCAGAAATTGACGCCGAGTCGGCGCGTCTGTCCCAGGAAAGTGGGACAG
>NZ_JBHVKJ010000064.1:0-28783 GCF_042798275.1 Nocardioides sp. NPDC057767
GCGCCCTCGTTGATCCCGATCAGCGGGGAGCCGGTCTTGATCGCGAGGTCCATGATCTTGGTGATCTTCTCGCCGTAGACCTCGCCCAGCGACCCACCGAAGACGGTGAAGTCCTGGGAGAAGACGCAGACCTGGCGGCCGTCGATGGTGCCGTAACCGGTCACCACGCCGTCGCCGAAGGGGCGGTTCTTCTCCAGCCCGAACGCGGTGGACCGGTGGCGGGCCAGCTCGTCGACCTCCTGGAAGGACCCCTCGTCGAGCAGCATGTCGATGCGCTCGCGGGCGGTCTGACGTCCCTTCGCGTGCTGCTTCTCGACAGCCTTCGCGGAACCGGCGTGGACGGCCTCGTCGAGACGACGCTCCAGCTCGGCCAGCTTCCCGGCGGTCGTATGCAGATCGATGACCGGTTCGTTGGTGGGTTCGGCGCTCAACGAAAACTCCTTGTGAACTTCAGTGTCATTGAATGAGACTAAGTGTCATAGGGCATGATGTCCAGGGATCAATCCAAGGAGAGTGATGGCAGCAGCGCGTGACGAGATCTCGGACGCGGCATTCCGCCTGTTCGGCATCCAGGGATACGCGGCTACCTCGGTCGACGACATCGCGTCCGAGGCCGGCGTCAGCCGCAGCACCTTCTTCCGCTCCTTCGGGTCCAAGGAAGCGGTGATCTTCCCCGACCACGATGAGATTCTCGGCCGGGTCGAAGAACGATTGCGTTCCTCGCCCGCCGACGCGGGTCTTGCGGCGGTCACGGACGCGGTCAAGATCGTGTTGTTCCACTACGTCGCGGAGGGTGAACGTGCGCGGGAGCGCTATGGGCTGACCTCCACCGTGCCGGCGCTCCGTGAGCGTGAGCTGGTGAGCGGCGCCCGCTACCAGCGCCTCTTCCGTCGCTACCTGAGTCACTGGGCCGATGCCTCGCCAGAAGCGGAGCTCCGTGCCGAAATGACAGCAGCGGCAGTCGTCGCGGCACACAACCGCGTACTTCGCCGATGGCTCCGGCGGGAGTGCACGGACCCTCAGCGAGAGATCGAGCAGGCACTGGCCGCGGTCCACCGCACCTTCGCGGACGAGAGCGAGGCATCGATCGGGATGCTCGTCGTCCCGGCCGGCGTTCCCGCCTATGCCGTCGAAACGGCAGTGAAGAGGGCGCTCGAAGGCATCTCTGTTCGAAGCGTCGATCAGTAAGGTCGGCCAGGGCGGCTTGAGGTGGACCCGACGCCGTGCTCCCGGACGGTGACGACACGTCGGTCGAGGATGACATTGGCAAGTCAGTCACGCCGGGACCGTCGACCAGAACCCCATGTCTGTGAGCCGCGAATAAGTCAACGGGGCTCGGAATGGGCTCGCTATGGTGCGCAAAGGTCCGCAATCGTGTGCTGGCGCCAGCGGAGGCGTGAGACGATGTCACCGCAGGTCAGCAGATAGTCCTGGCTCAAGAAAGCGGGCAATCGCAACGGATCGCGTTCACGCTGACCAGCATCAAGGCCTTCCCGATGACCCACCACGTCGAGGCCGTCGCGCTGCTGACGAAGTGACCTCTGAGCTGCGGTGATGCGAACCGGACCTGGTCGAGACCTGATTCAGGTCCTTCCGACCTCGGTCAAGGCGCTCACCATCGCACGCACAGCGGGCTGGTTCAGCGAGACCTCACGAGCCGCGGCGTAGATCGACCTGACTGGTTCGGGCTGCTTCACCCGCCGTGTGATCACGCCCGGATGGCGGGTGCCGAGTCCGAGCCTGGGAATCAGACTGACGCCGAGACCGGCGGCGACGAAACCCTGAGCCGTGGCGTAGTCCTCTGACTTGGCCACGAAGTCCGGGGTGAAGCCCGCCGCCGCGCAGGCGTTGATGATCGGCTCGAGGCACGGGCCGGGCGGTTCGCTGCCTACCCATGGTTCGCCGGCGAGATCGACGAGGCTGATCTCCTCCTGCTCCGCGAGCCGGTGTCCGAGGGGCAGCACGGCTTGATAGGCGTCATCGACGAGATGCGCAAGGCCGATGCCCGCAGGCCTGTCCGCTCCAGCGCCGCGCACCACGATCGCCACGTCGGCATCGCCCTGCTCGACCTCGAGCAACGGATCGTCGAGGCCGGTGAGCGTGGGATCGATCGCGATGCCTGGGTGCGCATCCCGCACCCGGGCGAGGGCTGGAGCCAGCAGAGTGGGTCCGACGGAGGCGAAGTAGCGGATCGCCAACCTGCCGGTACGACCGGCGCGGAGGTCGGCGATGGCCGTCTCGGCCTCCGCGACCCGCTCGCTGATGATCGCTGCGTGGGTGGTGAGCAGGCGTCCCGCTGCGGTGGGACGCACGCCCCGACCGATGCGCTCGAGGAGCACGGTCCCGACCTCCTTCTCCAGGGCCGCGACCTGCTGGCTGACGGCGGAGGGGGTGTAACCCAGGTGCGCCGCCGCTGCTGTGATCGACCCGCTGGTGACCACGGCCCGTAGGGCCTGCATACGCCTGAGCTCGATCATGTAGAAGACCTTAACAGTCGTCCAGAATCGTTTGCTTTTCCTTTCGTGTTTTGTCCGGCACCGTTCCTGGGACAGGTCACCGAGAACGGGACAGGAGCGCAGTGGACAGGTTGTGGACGTGGGCGCAGATCGGCCTGCTGGCGTTGTTGTGGGGATCGACGTTCCTCTGGATCGAGCTCGCCCTCGAGGTCCTGGCGCCTGTCCAGGTGACCTTGGTCCGATGCGTGCTCGGCTCGGCCACGCTGTTGCTCGCCTGTGCTGCGGTGGGTCGACGCCTCCCGCGCGATCCAGCGACCTGGGGCCACGTCTTCGTGGCCGCCCTCTTCTGCAACGCGCTGCCGTTCGCCATGTTCAGCGTGGGGCAACAGAGCATCCACTCGGGGGTTGCCGGTGTCTTGAACGCGACAACTCCGCTGTGGTCTCTGCTGATCGGCATCACCATCGGCCTCGAGCGTGGACCGCGACCGGGTCGGATGCTCGGACTGCTGCTCGGGTTCGCGGGCGTCATGCTGATCTTCGCTCCGTGGCAGCCGAACATGCCGATCGGTCGGGGTGCGCTGCCCGTCGTCGCTGCCGCCGTCAGCTACGCGATCGGCTTCGCCTACATGAGCCGTCATCTGGTCGGCACAGGCATTCCCACCATCTCGCTGTCGGCCGCGCAGCTCACCGCAGCCACGGGCCTGACGGCACTCACCCTGCCGTTCGGCGGGCTGGCTCCGGTCCAGCTCGATCTGCGGGCGATCGCCGTCCTGGCGATCTTGGGAACGGTCGCCACCGGAGCCACCTTCCACCTCACCTACAGGATCATCGCCGCCGAAGGCGCGACGAACGCCGCGGCGGTCGGTTACCTGTTGCCCGTCGTGTCGGTAGGGCTGGGGGCCATCCTGCTCGGCGAGGAGCTGAGCGCCCGGATCGTGCTGGGGATGACTGTCGTGCTCGCCGGGGTCGCTCTGACACGCCGGCGCACCACGGCCACGCCGCCAGCCCGAAACCTCGACGGCGGCCCCGTCAGTGACACCGTGAACACCCCGCTGATGATCCACCACACATCCCGGAAAGCCGAGGATCCTCGACCGTGACCAGACTGACCGTCACCACCGAACTCGCCGCGTCACAGCCGGCTGACTACATCGTGATCGGCGTAGTCAAAGGGGCAACGGGCCCGGCCCTGGCGCCCGGCGCAGCAGGGCTGGCGACCGCGTTCGACGCAGGGCTGGCCGAACGGCTCGCGGTCCTCGGCATGTCAGGAGCGGCGGGCGAGGTCGTGAAGCTTGCCGCGCCTCCTCGCACCAGTACCGAGTTGGTCCTCGCCGTCGGGTTGGGCGAGGGCCCAGACATCGGCGCCTGGTACGACACCGAGTCGCTGCGCCAGGCCGCCGGGACTGTGGCCCGCCACCTCGCCGGCGCCGCGGTAGCGGTGATCGCACTGCCAGTCAGAGGCGCCGAGTCCGTCGAGGCCGTCGCGTTGGGTGCCGTCCTCGGGGCCTACACGTTCAACGCGTATCGCACGGCCGGACACCAGAGGCCTGCGGTCGAGGAACTGGCCATCCTCGTCGACGGCGAGGACCGGTCGGTCGCGCAGGCCGCGGTGCGTCGAGCAGGAGTGATCGGCCGCGAGGTGAACCGGGCCCGTGACCTCGTCAACACGCCGGCCAACGACCTCTATCCGGAGACCTTCGCCGACACCGCGGCCGACGTCGGCAGACGACACGGGCTGACGGTCGACGTCCTCGACCACGAGGAGCTCGCAGCAGGTGGGTTCGGCGGCATCCTCGGAGTCGGCCAGGGCTCGGCCCGACCACCGCGGCTGGTTCGGATCACCCACACCCACCCCGAGGCAACGGCGACGCTTGCCCTGGTGGGCAAGGGCATCACGTACGACTCGGGTGGCATCTCGCTGAAACCGGTCGGCGCGAACGAGATCATGAAGCGCGACATGTCCGGCGCGGCCGCCGTCCTCGGTGCAGTCGTGGCCGCCGCCCGCCTCGGGCTGAAGGTCAACATCACCGGCTGGCTCGCGCTCGCGGAGAACATGCCATCCGGTTCTGCGCTCCGTCCTGGCGACGTGCTTCGCATGTACGGCGGGCGTACCGTCGAGGTGCTCAACACCGATGCCGAGGGACGCCTCGTACTCGCCGACACGCTGGTGCGCGCTGGTGAGGAGAAGCCGGACGCGATCGTCGACGTGGCCACGCTGACCGCCGCCATGCGGTTCGGCCTCGGTAACCACGTGTACGGAGTGATGTCCAACGACGACGCGTTCCGTGCTCAGGTGGTCGGTGCCGCCGGGGTGGCGGGCGAGCGGGCCTGGCCGATGCCGCTGGTGCCCGAGCTGCGCAAGAGCCTGGACTCACGAGTTGCCGACATCGCCAACTTCGGCGATCGGATGGGCGGCGGTCTGGTGGCGGGCCTGTTCCTCCAAGAGTTCGTCCCTCCTGGCATTCCCTGGGCGCACCTCGACATCGCCGGTCCCGCGTTCCACGAGGGCGAGCCCTACGGCTACACCCCCGACGGTGGCACCGGGTGCGCCGTGCGTACGCTCGTGCAGGTGGCCGAGGGGCTCGCATCCGAGGCGGAGGCCGACCGACGATGAGAACCCTCTACCAGGTGGACGCCTTCACCAGCACCCCCTTCACCGGAAACCCGGCTGGCGTGGTTCTCGGCGCGGACGGCATGACGGACTCCGAGATGCTTGCGGTCGCCCGGGAGCTGAACAACTCCGAGACGGCCTTCGTGCTGTCCGCCGACTCCGCCGACCACGACGTCCGAGTGCGGTTCTTCACCCCGACGACCGAGGTCCCGACCTGCGGGCACGCCACCGTCGCAACTCACTTCGCTCGTGCCGTCGAGCACGCCTTGCCTTCGGGGACACTGGTGCAGAAGACGGGCAGCGGGCTGCTGCAGCCGGTCGACATCGTGCGCGAGGGCGATCGAGTGTCGATCAGCATGCACCAGGGAAGGGCTACGTTCGGACCGCAGCTCGGCGGTGAGCAGGTGGATCGACTGCTGAGGGCACTCGGCGCCGACCTGCACGATCTGGCGGACAGCGGTCCCGTGCAGGTCGTCTCGACCGGCCACTCCAAGGTCCTGGTCGAGCTCCGCAGCCGAAGTGCTGTCGACGGTCTGCGACCAGACCTCGCAGCATTGTCCCTGCTCAGCAGCGAGGTCGGCAGCAACGGGTTCTTCGTCTTCACGCGCGACACCTGTCACTCCCGCATACTCACCTGGGCACGCATGTTCGCGCCCGCCATCGGCATCACCGAGGATCCGGTGACCGGCAACGGGCACGGGCCGCTCGGCGCCTACCTGGTCCACCACGGCATCGTCCAGCCGGCCGCAGGCACCTTCTCCTTCACCGGGCGCCAAGGCGTGGCCATGGGAAGGCCGGGCGACGTGCGCGTCACCGTCGAGGCGCGGGCCGACCACCAGCTCGTCTCGATCGCTGGTCAGGCCGCGACGGCGTTCCGAGCCGACCTGGACATCTGAGGTGACCGGTCATCGTCATCGTCATCGTCATGGCCACCGTCGGGCCCGGAGCACAGCCGGCCGCGCCGGATATCGGTTGCGTGTCGGGGGCATCGGCGTTGAGATGCTGTCGTGAGCGATGATCTGTGGGGCACCGACCGGCTCGACCTGACGGCGTATCTGGACCGGATCGGGGTGGCCGAGCCGCCCGGCCCGTCGCGCGAGACGCTCGACGAGGTCTACGACGCCCACCTGCGCACTTTCACCTTCGACAACATCGACGTGCTGCTCGAACAGCATCCCGGCGTCGACCTGCCTGACGTGCAGGCGAAGTTCGCCGGCCGGGGGAGAGGCGGCTACTGCTTCGAGCACGGCACGCTTCTCGCTGCGGTGCTGGACCGGCTCGGCTTCGCCGTCGAGCGGCGCCTCGCGCGGGTCGGCGACGACCCGACCGCGGCGGGACGTACGCATCTGGTGGTCGTGGTCGACCTCGACGGGGAGCGGCTGCTGGCCGATCCCGGGTTCGGGCTGAGCCTGTGGCGGCCGATCCCGCTGGTCGACGGCGCGGTCGATGAGGTGCGCGGCATCAGCCACCGGGTGCGGTGGGGCGAGCACGGCTGGGCGCTGGAGCGGGCCAAGGACGACGGGTGGGAGCTGATGCACACCCACGACGAGGCGCTGGTCGTGCCGAGCGACGTCGCGCTCGGCCACCACTACACCAGCACTTACCCGACGGTGCACTTCCGCCACCGGCTGATCATGACCAAGCTCCTCGCGGACAGACACCTCAGTCTCACCCACAACACCGTCACCATCCGGCGCGAGGGCGAGGACACCGAGCACCGCGAGATCGGGCTCGAGGAGGTGATGGGCTACCTCGAGCAGGCCGAGGTGCCGCTCACCGACCAGGAGCGTGGGCGCCTTCGCGAGCGGCTGGCGACCCTCGCCTGAGGCGAGAGGCGGCGCTACCCGCGCGACCTCTCCTGCTCGTCCCTGATGATCCGCATCGCCATGGTGGGGTCCTCGGAGAGGTCGGTGATCAGCTGACGACGGTCCAGGACGGCCTCGTCGAGGTGCGGGCCCAGGGTGCCCAGCAGCTCGCCGGTCGTCGTGGCCGGCAACGCGTTGAGCATCCGCCGGCCGCGCCGGCCGGAGCTGGGCACCACGCGCGCGAGTGCACCGGCCACCGACCGGGTCGCTTCCGCGAAGGGCGCGGTGATCTGGTCCGTGATCGGGCTGAGCCAGTCGGCGGCACGATCGGCCTCGGCACGGGACGTGCGCGCCTTCAGGTCCCCGAGGCGTACGTCCTCCAGGGCGCGCTCGAGGCGACGCTGCTCCGCGAAGGCGAGGCCGACGACGACGGCGGAGGCGAGGGCGCCGAGCAGGGCGAGGCTAGCGACCAGCATGGACCTTGACCTCGGCCACGACGCCCTCGTCGGCGAGCCGCTCGCGCAGTGACTCGGCAGCTTGGTCGTAGACCATCTTCGAGAGCAGCGCCGGCCGCACCTTGTGCAGCATGGTCGCCGCCTTGGTCTGGGCGGAGGCGAGCTCGAGCGGGTTGAGGATGCGGATGCTCAGCACCCGCTCCTCGGGCGGAAGCTCGGCATAGGCGGTGCGTGGCGCCGAGATGTCGGCCTGCTCCAGACGCCACAGCAGGCCGATGGTCTCGGCACGCAGCGCCTTGTTGGCGCGCCGCAGGCGCCAGGCGACAGCGGCGGCGGCCACGGCGATCACGAGCGCCACGACGGCGATCAGGGTGCTCAAGGCTCTCCTCGCATCACTTCGTGCCCGACGAGTTGCGGCCCGACGGGTGGCCCGGTCGGACCAATCATGGAGTATCCGAGGATCGCTGTCAGCGGCGGTGGTCACAACCCGGCACGCCGGGTGATTCGAATTGTCGTTCGACATCATGTATCTTGATATCAAGAGATCAGGCGAGCGATCGCCGCAAAAGGTTAGGTGAGCCTTTGTTTTCCCGGCGCGGGTGGCCGGGGCAGGATGGGCTTCAAAGACTTGAGAACGTACGTCACTGTGGACGCGAGCAAGGAGATGAACGCGTTGGCCAGCAAGGACAGCTTCGGTGCCAAGAGCACCCTGGACGTGGACGGTAAGTCCTACGAGATCTTCCGCCTGGATGCGGTCAAGGGTGAGGGCCTCGACGTCGCGTCGCTGCCCTTCTCGTTGAAGGTGCTGCTGGAGAACCTCCTGCGCACCGAGGACGGCGCGAACATCACCGCCGACGACATCAAGGCGCTGGCGGGCTGGGACGAGACCGCCGAGCCCGACAAGGAGATCCAGTACACGCCGGCGCGCGTGATCATGCAGGACTTCACCGGCGTGCCCTGCATCGTCGACCTGGCGACCCTGCGCGAGGCCGCGGCCGAGCTCGGCGGCGACCCGACCAAGATCAACCCGCTCTCGCCGGCCGAGATGGTCATCGACCACTCCGTGATCGCCGAGGTCTTCGGCACCCCGGAGGCCTTCGAGCGCAACGTCGAGATCGAGTACGAGCGCAACCGCGAGCGCTACCAGTTCCTGCGCTGGGGCCAGACCGCCTTCGAGGACTTCAAGGTCGTCCCGCCGGGCACCGGCATCGTCCACCAGGTCAACATCGAGCACCTGGCCCGCACCGTCTTCACCCGTGAGGTCGACGGCGAGCTGCAGGCCTACCCCGACACCTGCGTCGGCACCGACTCCCACACCACCATGGTCAACGGCCTGGGTGTCCTCGGCTTCGGCGTGGGCGGCATCGAGGCCGAGGCCGCGCTGCTCGGCCAGCCGGTCTCCATGCTGATCCCGCGCGTGGTCGGCTTCAAGCTCCACGGCGACCTGCCCGAGGGCTCGACCGCCACCGACCTGGTCCTCACCATCACCGAGATGCTGCGCAAGCACGGTGTGGTCGGCAAGTTCGTCGAGTTCTACGGCGCCGGCGTGACCGCGCTGCCGCTGGCCAACCGCGCCACCATCGGCAACATGTCGCCGGAGTTCGGGTCCACCATCGCGATCTTCCCGGTCGACGAGGAGACCATCAACTACCTCAAGCTCACCGGCCGCTCCGAGGAGCAGCTGGCGCTGGTGGAGAAGTACGCCAAGGAGCAGGGCCTCTGGCACGACCCGGCCGCCGAGCCGCGCTACTCCGAGACCCTCGAGCTCGACCTCTCCACCGTCGTCCCGAGCATCGCCGGCCCGAAGCGTCCGCAAGACCGCGTCGAGCTCACCGACGCCAAGACCTCCTTCGAGGGCCACCTGCCGTCCTACACCTCCAAGACCGACGCCAAGATCCCGGTCAAGCTGGCAGACGGCACCGAGTTCGAGCTGGAGAACGGCGCGGTCACGATCGCCTCGATCACCTCCTGCACCAACACCTCCAACCCGTCGGTCATGATCGGCGCCGCGCTGCTGGCGAAGAAGGCCGTCGAGAAGGGCCTGACCCGCAAGCCGTGGGTCAAGACCACCCTGGCGCCCGGCTCCAAGGTCGTCACCGACTACTACGACAAGGCCGGGCTCACCCCCTACCTGGAGAAGGTCGGCTTCAACCTCGTCGGCTACGGCTGCGTGACCTGCATCGGCAACTCGGGCCCGATCATCCCCGAGGTCTCCGCCGCGGTGAACGACAACGACCTCGCCGTCGTCTCGGTCCTCTCCGGCAACCGAAACTTCGAGGGTCGGATCAACCCCGACGTGAAGATGAACTACCTCGCGTCGCCGCCGCTGGTCATCGCCTACGCCCTGGCCGGCAACATGAACATGAACCTGTTCGAGGACGCGCTGGGCCAGGACCAGGACGGCAACGACGTCTTCCTCAAGGACATCTGGCCGACCCCGGCCGAGGTCGAGGAGACCATCGCCACCGCGATCTCCTCCGACATGTTCACGAAGGACTACGCCGACGTGTTCGCGGGCGACGAGCGCTGGCAGAACCTGCCGACCCCGACCGGTGACACCTTCACCTGGGACGAGGAGTCGACCTACGTCCGCAAGGCCCCCTACTTCGAGGGCATGGCGAAGACCCCGTCCCCGGTGACGGACATCGAGGGTGCCCGCGTCCTGCTGAAGCTGGGCGACTCGGTCACCACCGACCACATCAGTCCCGCGGGCAACATCAAGAAGGACTCGCCCGCCGGCAAGTACCTCCTCGAGCACGGCGTCGAGCAGCGTGACTTCAACTCCTACGGCTCGCGTCGAGGCAACCACGAGATCATGATCCGCGGCACCTTCGCCAACATCCGGATCAAGAACCAGGTCGCCCCGGGCACCGAGGGTGGCTACACCCGCGACTTCACCCAGCCCGACGCTCCGGTCAGCTTCATCTACGACGCCGCCCAGAACTACGCCGCGGCCGGCACCCCGCTGGTCGTCCTCGGCGGCAAGGAGTACGGTTCCGGATCCTCGCGCGACTGGGCGGCCAAGGGCACCTCGCTCCTGGGCGTCAAGGCCGTCATCACCGAGTCGTTCGAGCGCATCCACCGCTCCAACCTCATCGGCATGGGCGTCATCCCGCTGCAGTTCCCGGCGGGCCAGAACGCCGACAGCCTCGGCCTGACCGGTGAGGAGACCTTCTCGATCTCCGGTATCACCGCGCTCAACGAGGGCGTCACCCCGAAGACGGTCAAGGTCACCACCGACACCGGTGTCGAGTTCGACGCGGTCGTCCGCATCGACACCCCGGGTGAGGCCAACTACTACCGCAACGGCGGCATCCTGCAGTACGTGCTGCGCAGCCTGGTCAACAACTGACCCAGCTGGTCGAACGGCCCGTCATCCGCGAGGGTGGCGGGCCGTTCGCGGTCCGTCCTATCCGGAGGTGGCGTCTCAGGCCAGCGACGCGATCCGGGCGCGGCTGTCTTCGCTCAGCGCGAGAAGCAGTGCGTCGAAGGCGTCGGTGTGGTCGGGGCCGGATGCCGCGATCTCGGTCACGGTCTCGTCGGGCAGGCCGGCGAGGAGGGGGTCGATCACCGAGGGCTCGTCGATGAACAGCGCGAGCCGGAGGATCTCTGCGCCCGAGGCGCCGTCGACGACCTTCAGCGAGGTCTCGGGGCCCACGACACCGGTGAACCTGGCCAGGGTCAGCAGATGTCCGTCGGCCAGGAGCCGGCGGCCGACATCGACGACCAGGCCACGGTCGAGCCTGGCGATGATCGCCTCGACACGGCTCGGGTCGAGGTGTACGGAGAGCTCGGCGAGGAACTCCGGCTTCAGGTGGCCGGCCAGCTTCGCGGCGTCGGCCGGGTCCATCACCGCAGCCACCCGGGCGCTGAGCATGGGGCCCATCGCGATCTCGGTGATCTTCGCGGTGACGGCAGCGGGGAGCTTCTTGCTGACCGCTGCGAGCCCCTTCACCCGGGACTCGTGACGGCTGAACATGGCGTGCGAGACGATCCCGCGCAGGTCGCGGAGGTCGTCTGGGGAGGTGGTGGCGAGGAAGGCGAGCTCGGCCTCGTCCACATGCATCTCGTGGGCGAGCTTGGTGATCTCGAGCGCACTCGTCAGGGCGGTCATCGGCTGCCTCCGAGCATCTTCTGGACGACGCCGCGCAGCATCTTCGGCACCAGCTTCAGCGCCTCGTCGAGGGAGGCCTCGAACGCCTTGTCCTCCGCGATCATCGCGCCCTGGGCCAGATCGTTGAACCGGCCCAGCTGCTGGTCGTCGTACGCCTCCAGCGGCGCGAGCCGCGTGGCCGGCACGCCCAGCGTGGCAGCGAGCCGGTCGAGTCCCTCACTCATCGATTCCTCTCTCGCCGGCTGTGGCACCTTCGGCCGCCGGCGGCGCCACTATATGCAGCCGCGGGAAGCGTTTGGATAGTGTTTCGACATGCTCGTCGCCTTCTCGATCGCCCCGACGACCACCGACGACCCCGATGGCTCGGTGGCCGCATCCGTCGCGGAGGCGATCCGCATCGTCCGCGAGTCCGGACTGCCCAACGAGACCAACGCCATGTTCACCAACCTGGAAGGTGAGTGGGACGAGGTCATGGGTGTCATCAAGCAGTGCGTCGACGCGGTCGCCGCCGTCTCCTCGCGGGTCGGGCTGGTGCTCAAGGCCGACATCCGGCCCGGCTACACCGGCCAGCTCACCGCGAAGGTCGAGCGGATCGAGCAAGAGCTCTCCGGGGACTGACCCCCGGAGAGCTCTCAGAGCCCGCGGGCCATCGCATCCTGTCCGGTCTTGATGGCCTCCCGGATCTTCGAGTAGGTGCCGCAGCGGCACACGTTGCGGATCGTGTCGAGGTCGGCCTCGTTGATGGCGCGCCCCTCCGCACGGACCTTGTTGACGAGCGCGACCGCGGCCATGATCTGGCCGGGCTGGCAGTAGCCGCACTGGGCGACGTCGTGCTCGAGCCAGGCCTCCTGCATCGGGTGCAGGCCGTCTCCGGGGGCCGTGTCGGCCAGGCCCTCGATGGTGGTGATCTCGTCGTCGGCGCCGATGTCGGCGACGCGCACCGCGCAAGGGTTGAACGCCTTGCCGTTGATGTGCGACGTACAGGCCTTGCAGACGTTGATGCCGCAGCCGTACTTCGGGCCGGTGACACCGAGGACGTCACGCAGGACCCACAGGATGCGTACGTCGTCCTCGACGTCGACGGTGACGGTCTCGCCGTTGAGCTGGAAGGTGTGTGAAGGCATCGCAGGGGACCTCAGAACGTGTAGGCGAGGCCGTCGGTCGGCGACTCGGGGACGGGCGGGATGAAGGACTTGGGCTTGAAGTGGAGCGGCTCGTTGAAGTTGATCGGGAACTCCGTGGGCATCTCGCCGGTGGCCCGGGCGTAGGCGCAGGCCACGGCGGCCATCGAGGCGGCCACACCGGCCTCACCGACACCGCCCGGCTGGTCGCCGTTCGACTCCATCACCTCGACCTCGAACTCGAACGGCGTGTTCCACTGCCGGGTGTAGGCCGAGTTGTCCCAGCTGGCCTCCAGGAACTGACCGTCGACCAGGTGGTTGCTGTAGGTCAGCGCCTGGCACATCCCGTCGGAGAAGCCGCCCATCATCTGGGCCTTCACCCCGGCCGGGTTGATCACCAGGCCGACGTCGGCGACCACGACCGCCTTGGTGACCCGAGGCCCCGTGACGGCGTTGCGCACCTCCCGGTTGACCGTCTCGGGGCGGCAGTCGATCTCCACGAGCACCGCGGTGGCGCCCTTGTACTCCTTGTGGACGGCGATGCCCTGCGCCGTGCCGGCGGGCATCGAGCGTCCCCAGTCACCGATCTCGGCAGCGCGGTCGAGGACCCGCTTGACGGTGTCGCTCTTGAGGTAGTTGCGCCGGAAGGTCACCGGATCCTGCTTCAGCTTCTTGGCGAGCTGGTCGACCATCAGCTCGCTGGCGGTGGCGACGTCGGGGGAGTAGATGTTGCGCACCGAGCTGGTGTTGAACCGGTCGACCTCCGGCTTCGGCTCGTTGAGCAGCTGGGTGACGACCCCGAAGTTGTAGGGCATCTCCTGGCTGAGCAGGAAGATCGACTCCGAGAAGCTCAGGTTCGACAGGCCGGTCGGCAGCGCCGCCACCTCGGCGGTCAGCCGCTCCCCGAGCCCATGGGTGAAGTCACAGGCAACGCTGGCGTGGCGCTGCTCGAAGGTGAGCACGCTGCCGGCCAGCACTGTCGCCCGGATCTGGGAGACGGCCATCGGGTGCACCCGGCCCTGGCGCGGCTCGTCGGCGCGGTGCCACATCAGCTTGACCGGCGCACCGAACTCCTTGGACGCGTGCGCGGCCTCGACCGCGGCGTCGCTGAACAGCTTGCGCCCGAAGGAGCCACCGCCCTGGACCACGTTGACCGTCACGTCGGTCTGTGCGATCCCGAGCGCCTTGGCGATCCGGCCCTGGGCGTCGATCGGCGACTTCAGACCGCCCCAGACGGTGGCCTTCCCGTCGCGTACGTCGGCGACCGCGCAGTTGGGCTCGAGAGCCGAGCCGCTGCGGAAGTGGAAGGTGAACTCGCCGTCGACCGACGTGGCGCCGACCTTGGGCACCGCGAGCGGGATCTGCCCCGCCTTGAGCTCGGCCTGGATGTCCTTGGCAGACATGGTGGTCACGGTGCCGGAGTTCCAGGTGACGTCCAGCGCCCGCACGGCGTCGATGCACTGACCGAAGGTCTTGGCGCGGACCGCGACGCCGGTCGGGATGATCGCGACGTGGGTGACGCCGGGCATCTTCTCGACCTCGTCCTTGTTCCTGATCTTGTCCGGGGTGCCGTTGAGCTCGGGCGCCCGGCAGACCATCGTGGGCAGTGCGCCCGGGATGTCGAGGTCCATCGCGAACTTCTTCTTGCCGGTGACCGCCGCGCGCGCGTCGACGCGGCGGTGCGGCTTGCCGACGATGGCGTGCTTCGAGGTCTCCTTCAGCTCGACCTCGACCTTCTCGGTCGTCGGCTTCGCCGCCTTGGCGGCCGCCTCGCCATAGGTCACCGAGGACCCGTCAGGAGCGCTGATCACGCCGTCCTTGGAGATCAGCTGCGTCACCGTGCCCCCGAGCATGATCGCGGCTGCCTCGAGCAGCGCCTTGCGGGCGATCGCGGCGGCGACGCGGACCGGGGTGTACATCGAGATGATCGTGTTGGAGCCGCCGGTCAGCTGGTTGAAGAGCAGCTCGGGGCGGGCCGGCGCCAACGTGACGTGCACGCGGCCGAGCGGCAGGTCCAGCTCCTCGGCGATCAGCATCGAGATGGCCGTGGTGATGCCTTGGCCGACCTCCATCCGGGGCAGCGCGAAGTGGGCGTGGCCCTTCTCGTCGACCTCGATCGCGATCAGGTTCGACGTCGGCGCCGCGCAATGCGTCAAGAAGTCGTTGAGGTCGTAGAGCTCGGGTACCTGGGGCACCGACGGGATCGGTACCGCCTGGGCGGCGGAGGGCGTGAGGCCCAGATCGGCGGCGGCGATCAGGGTCGCGCCTCCGATGACGTATCCGACGAACGAGCGTCTGGAGACCCGAGACGGGCCCTCAGCGGGATGGTTCTCCATGGTGTGTTCACTCCTGGTGGGCGGGCCGAGAAAGTTGTGACCCTCGACACATAGCACCATTCAGCAGCCGCAGAGCGTTTGGGAAGGGCGCGTCGGGAAATGTGTGAGGTCGCGATAAATCGCCTGGGGACGGGCTATATATGGATCAGATGCCTGGCTGGGTATCGATCGTGGAGGGGTTCTGAGGCCGGGTTTCTGGCGCCGGCCTCAGGTGCCGGTGCTGGGTCGGGTCAAGTCGCTCGGAGGGTCGACCTCGCGGCGCAGGATCTTGCCGGTCGGACCCTTGGGCAGCTCCGACATGATCCAGACGTGACGCGGGTACTTGTACGCCGCGACCCGCTCTTTCACGAAGTCCCGGATCTCTTCGACCGAGGCCGTCGCCCCGGCCTTGAGCGACACCGCGGCGCCCACCTCCTCGCCGAGCTCGGGATGCGGCACGCCGACGACGGCTGCCTCGGCGACGGCAGGGTGCTCGTAGACGACCTCTTCGATCTCGCGGGGATAGACGTTGTAGCCGCCGCGGATGATGAGCGACTTCTTGCGGTCGACGATGTAGTAGTAGCCGTCATCGTCGCGCCGGCCGAGGTCGCCGGTACGTAACCAGCCGTCGACCACCGTCTCGGCGGTGACCTCGGGCAGCTGCCAGTAGCCCTTCATCACGTTGGGTCCCTTGATGAGGATCTCGCCGACCTCGCCGGGCGGGACCTCGCTGCCGTCGTCGGCGACCAGCATGAGCTGGACGTCGCGGACCGGGACGCCGACCGAGCCCGCCCGGCGTTCGAGGTGCGGGTGGTTGAAGCAGGCCACCGGCGAGCTCTCCGAGAGGCCGTAACCCTCGAGGATCGTGCAGTCGAACGTCTCCTCGAACTTGTGGAGCAGCTCCACCGGCAGCGGTGCCCCGCCGCAGATGCAGGTGCGCAGGCTCGAGACGTCGAAGGAGCCGGCGTCCGCGGCGTGCAGCATCCCGGCGTACATCGTCGGGACGCCCTCGAAGACCGTGACCCGGTCCCGGCCGATCACCTCGAGCGCGGCCATGGCGTCGAAGCGGGGGATCAGGGTCAGGCAGGCCCCGGCCTGGACCGCGGTGTTGAGGCCGCAGGTGAGGCCGAAGACATGGAAGAGCGGCAGGCATCCCATCACCACGTCCTCGGGGCCGACCTCGATCAGCGTGTCGCGGGTGACGGCGGCGTTGCCGCCGAGGTTGTCGTGGGTCAGCTCGGCCCCCTTCGGGCGGCCGGTGGTGCCGGAGGTGTAGAGGATCACCGCCGTGTCGGACGCCGTACGCGGCACCGGCCGGGCCCTCGCCCCGGCCGGCGGCACGTGTGCGCTGCCCGGGGCGACGGTGACGGCGGTCGCGCCCTGGGCGGCCGCTGCTGCGTACGCCTCGTCGGCCAGCTGCTCGTCGACGAAGAGGAAGCGCGCGCCGGAGTCCTCGAGGTGGAACCCGATCTCGCGGGACTTGAGCAGCGGGTTCATCGGCACGACGATCCCGCCGGCGAGGAGCACGCCGTAGAAGTGCACCGGGAAAGCCGGTACGTTCGGCAGGACGAGGCCGACCCGGTCGCCGGGCTCCAGGCCCTGTTCGTTCAGCCACTGCGCCACTGCCGAGGCCTGGGCGAGGAGGTCGGTGTAGTCGAGCACCTCGTCGTCGAGGCGGACGGCCGGACGGTCCGGATACCGCTGCGCCGCATCGATCAGGTGGGTGGCGAGGTTCATCATGTGACTCCTGCTGGGTAGGGGTTCAGGCGGTCGCGGCCGGGGCGACGGGGTCGGCGTCGAGTGCCTGGCCTCGGGTCTCACGCAGGGCGATGAGGCAGGCTGTGCTGAGCACGGCGAGCGCGGTGACGAAGCCGGCGAGTCCGCTGGTGCCCCAGCGTTCGAGCAGCGCGCCACCGATCACGAGCGGCAGCGCTCCGCCGATGATCCCGGCCAGGTTGTACGCCATCCCGGCGCCGGTGTAGCGATACTCGGCCCGGAACAGCTCCGGAAGGTACGCAGCGGCCGGGCCGTAGGGGATGCCGATGGCGATCATCAGCACGATCAGCGCGATGGTGAAGGAGGCGGCGTTGCCGGGCGTCAGGATCGCGAACGCCACCGGGCCGGCGACCAGTCCGAAGACGGTCCCGCTCATCAGCACCGCGCGGCGCCCGATGCGGTCGGAGAGCACTGCAGACCCGATCACCGCGACGCAGAGCACGAGGCCGGCGACCATGTTGGCGGTGAGCATCTGGTTGAGGGTGAGACCGAGGCCGTTCTCCTCGGGTGGCTTGGTCGCGATGCCGCCGAGGAAGACGATGGCGAGGTAGAAGGCCCCGAAGGTCATCGCGAGCATCCCGCCGCCGAGCACCACCTGCTTCCACTGGTCGCGCAGAGCGGCGGCGAACGGGAAGGAGACCGTCGTCCTGGAGGCGGTGACCTTCGAGAACGAGGGCGTCTCGGCGATGTTGAGCCGAACCCACAGGCCGAGCCCGATGAGCACGATGCTGATCAGGAACGGCACCCGCCAGGCCCACTGCTGGAAGGCGGCGAGGCCGATCACCTGGATGGTGAGCAGGAAGGTGCCGCTGGCGATGATCACGCCGAGGCCGGGGCCGAGCTGCGGGAACAGGCTGTAGCGTCCGCGCTTGCCCGCGTCGGCGTACTCGGAGGTGAGCAGCGCCGCGCCGGCCCACTCGCCGCCGAGCGCGGTGCCCTGCGTCGCCCGCAGGAGCACCAGCAGCAGCGGCGCCGTCGCGCCGATCGTGGCGGCCGTCGGGATCAGGCCGATCGCGAAGGTCGCTCCGCCCATCATGAGCAGTGTCGTCACCAGGGTGCGCTTGCGGCCGAGCCGGTCGCCGAAGTGCCCGAACACCACGGCGCCCAGCGGGCGGAAGACGAAGGCGACCCCGAACGTCGCGACTGCTGCCCAGGTGCCTGCGGCGGTGCCGAGCGAGGGGAAGAAGAGTGGTGCGAAGACCAGCGCGGCGGCATAGCCGTAGATGAGGAAGTCGTAGAACTCGATGGTCGTGCCGACCAGCGATGCCATCGCGATCCGTGACATCGACCGGGTCTGGGTCGTTGTGCTCATGTGCCTGCCTCTGTGTCCGTCCTGCCGAGTGCGACAGGATGTCGGGTGTGACAGACATCACTGTGCGGTCGATGATGGTGTCAGGGCCACGAGTGCGAGCCACAGAACTTGTTGTTGTTCGACCACAAACGTCCGCAAGGAGGTCGCGATGAGCACCGAGCCGATCAAGCGCATCGTCGCGGGTGTCCGGGATGGTCTGCCCGATACGGTCGAGCTCTTCCTGAAGCGCACCTGGGAGCAGGTCCCGGCCTACTCGGCCAGTGCGGACCCCAATCTACGAAGCGATGTCGGTCGCCACGCCGAGGCGGTCTTCCGGGCGGTGCTCACCACCCTCGAGGAGGGGCGTGCCGCCGTCCGCGAGGACTTCCCCCAGAGTGCCGGCCAGGCGGCCAACCGGGTCCGTCAGGGCGTTGCGCTCGCCGACTTCCTGCAGGCCTTCCGCCTCGGGCAGGTCGCCCTGTGGGAGCGCATCGTCGACATCGCCGCCGACGACCCGGAGACCAGCCGCGCGGCCCTGCTCACGGCCTCCCACGTGATGCAGGTGATCGAGGTCGGCAGCACGGTCGCCGCCGAGGCCTACCTCGACACCCAGCAGCTCGAGCTCGCCGAGGGTGACCGGATCCGGCGAGACCTCGTCGAGGATCTCCTGGCCGGGCGTGAGGTCCCGGCGGGTCCGAGGCTCGATGTCGCCCGCAAGTGCGGCCTGGAGCGCGACGGACGGTCGGTCGTGATCGTCGCTGTCCCGGTGCGTCCGCTGCGCGTCGGGCAGAGCCTGCGCGAGGCGCTCCGGATCATCCGCACCGAGCTCGGTCCGGCGCAGGAGGGCGTCGCGGTGATCCAGCAGGAGCAGATGGTCGGGATCCTGCCGGTGGCCACCGACGACGTGCAGGCGCTCGTTCCCGACCTGCGCCGGGTGCACCGCCAGCTCGCCCGGCAGGGCATCGATCTCGCGGTCGGCGTCAGCACGGTCCACGTCGGGTGGTCCTCCGTCCCCGCGGCGTACGCGGAGGCGGGGATCGCCCGCGACTCTCTCGGTGACGTGCCCGGCGTGGTCGCGCTGCCGATGCTCTCGACCGTCGACTACCTCGTCCTGCGCGAGGACCCGACGGTGCGTCGACTCATCCGTCCGGAGCTGCGTCAGTTCGTCACCGAGGACCTCGCGCGTGACGGGGCGATGATCGAGACGATGCTGGCTTACGTCGCCAGCGACCTCAACGCGAAGCTGGCCGCCGAGCGCCTGCACATGCACGTCAACACGGCCTACTACCGGCTCGAGCGGATCGCCGAGCGCACCGGCTGCGACCTGCGCCGGTTCGCCGACGTCGAGGAGCTCGTCTTCGCGATCAGGCTCCTCACCGAGCCGCGGGGCGCGAGGTCCTAGACCGCGTCCGGCTTCCGGCCGTAGAACCAGTAGACCGCCGCACCGAGCAGGTTGGTGCTGCCCCACAGCCGCCACAGGAGCCGCGGTCCGCGGATCTCGTCGTCCGAACGCTTCTGCAGGTCACGCAGGATCACCGGGGCGACTGCCGCCTGGGCGGCGAGCGCGCCGGTGGTCAGGATCGCCTTCTTCTGCTTCTTGGTCAGTGCCATGACGCCAGTCTTTGCCTTGGTTTGTGCCCAGTCAAGGGACGTACGTCTACAGGAGTGTCGGCAGGTCGGCGGTGGAGGGGAGGAGGTGGGTGTGGGGCTCGGTGGCGAGCTGCTCGTGCGCGAAGGAGCCGGTGGCGACGCCGACGACGAACCCGGCCCCGGCGTTGGTGCCGGCGCCGAGGTCGTTGGGGGTGTCGCCGGCGACCAGCACGCGGCGTACGTCGGTGACGCCGGTGGCCTCCATGCAGCGGAAGACGAGGTAGGGGGCGGGGCGGCTGGCGGGGACGAGGTCGGAGGTGACGACGGCGTCGACGGTCGAGTCGGGACCCGGGCCGACGGTCCAGCCGAGGCCGTCGAGGATGGCGGCGGCGATCTCGGCCGAGTAGCCGGTCTGCAACGCCACCAACACCTCGCGCGAGCGCAGCGCCTCGAACATCTCCATGACACCGGGGAACGGCTGCGGCGGGGTCTCGCGGTAGGCGGTGACGAGGCGCTCGCCGAAGCCGTCGAAGATCTTGTCGACCTGTGCGGTGCTCGGGTCCTGACCGAGTCCGCGCAGCAGGCCCTGGATCGCCTCCCGCTTCGAGGTGCCCTTCCACTTCAGCAACAGGTCGTGGGGGACCGGCTCGCCGGCGGCGTCGGCGACGGTCGACTCGAGCACGTCGTAGACCAGCCCGCCCTCGTCGACGGTGGTGCCGGCCATGTCCAGGGCGGCAAGATCGAAAGCGCGGGCGGTCACGAGATCTCCTTGAGGATGCGTACGTCGGTGCTGATCCCCGCGGCGGACGGGCGGGTGTTGTCGATGGTGAAGGTGACGCGGTCGGGCCGGTAGCGGTCGTCGGCGTACTCCAGCGGTGTGCCGTCGGCGGCGGTCGCCCGGCGGCGCTCGCGCAGCAGCGGGCTGCCGACGGCGATGTCGAGCAGGTCGGCGTCGGTCTCGTCGGCGGCGACCGCGTCCATGGTGTGCCGGGCTCCGTGCAGATCCACGCCGGCGTTGGTGAGGTAGGCGTAGAGCGACCCGGAGTCGGGGTCGAAGTCGAAGAGCAGCCGTCCGACCCTCTCGACGAAGGTGCTGCGCTCGAGCATCGCGGGACGGCCGTCGAGGAGGCGGAGCCGGAGCACGTCGACGACCGGGTCGCCCTCGTCGATGTCGAGCGCCTCGGCGGCCGCTGCGGTGGCGCCGCGCCGGGCGACCTCGATGGTGCGCTGGCCCGCGGCGCGGCCGATCTGCTGCACCCAGGCGCTGAACGAGATCAGCTGCTCGAAGGGCTGGCCGAGGGCGGTGTCGCGCACGGTCGGCGGACGCCCCTGACCGCCGGTGAGCAGGCCCTCGCGGCGCAGGGTCGCCAGCGCTGTGCGGATGGTGCCCCGGGAGGCCCCGAACTGCTCGCACAGCTGCGCCTCCGAGGGGATCGGTGCGCCGGTCGGCAGCTCGCCGCCGATGATCCGGGCGCGGATGGTCTCGGCGACCTGGGTGTGCAACGGACTGCTCATGCCAGCAGGCTACAACTTGATCAGACAAGTGTGCGCGCGGCCATGATGAACAGGAGGAGAACGCTGGTCAAGCCGGGTTCGATAGGGAAAACGAGCGGTTAACTTGTCTGTACATGTTCGCTCGAGGTGTTGACCGGGCTCGTGCCGAGCAGGAGTGTTCGGGCCGTGCCAACTCACTCGACCACCACCGATACGGCCGCTGACCTCGTCGTCATCGGCGCCGGGATCGTCGGTCTCGCGCATGCCGCCGAAGGGCTGGCGCGGGGCCTGCGGGTCCACGTCATCGAACGCGACGAGCGCGCCGTGGGCGCCTCGGTCCGCAACTTCGGCCACGTCTGCGCCACCGCTCAGTCGGGCCAGGCGCTGACCTACGCCCTTGCCGCCCGGGACCGCTGGGTCGCCCTCGGCGAGCAGGCGGGGTTCGAGGTCCAGGAGACCGGCACCGTCGTGGTCGCCCGCACCGATGCCGAGCTCGCCGTGCTCGAGGAGTTCGCCGCCGCCCGCGGCACCGAGCAGGCGCTCCTGATCGACACCGACGCCACGCGCGCCCTGTTCCCGCCGGCCACCGCGGACGTCGTCGGCGGTGCGCGCCTGCCGCTCGACCTCCGGGTCGACCCGCGCGAGGCGCTCCCCGCGATCGCGGCCTGGCTCGAGGCCCAGGGGGTCCGGTTCAGCTGGGCGACCCACGTCGGCACTCTCGACCCGGTCGCGGACGGCGTCGAGATCCGCACCAGCCGCGGAACCATCCGTGCCGCCCGGGTCGTCCACGCCGCCGGCCACGACGTCGACCGGCTCTTCCCGCAGGTGGCCGAGAAGGCAGGCGTACGCCGCTGCCGGCTGCAGATGCTCGAGGTCGCGCCTCCGGGTGATGTCGAGATCGAGCCGGCGGTGCTGACCGGGCTCTCGATGCTCCGCTACGGCGGGTTCGCCGAGACCACGGCCGCGGCCGGCGTACGCGCGCAGTTCGAGGCCAGCGGCCCCGAGCTCCTCGACGTCGTGATGAACCTGATGCTCACCCAGCGCCCGCGGGCGGGCGGCCGGCCCGGCTCGATCGTCCTGGGCGACACCCACCACTACGACCGCACGCACCAGCCCTTCGACGACGAGTACGTCGCCGACCTGGTGCTGCGGGAAGGGGCGCGGCTGCTCGGGGCCCCGCTCACCGTCCGACGTCGCTGGCGAGGGGTCTACGCGGACTCGCCGCGGACCGACTTCCTCGTCGACGAGCCGTTCCCGGCACTTCGGGTCGTCTCGGTGACGTCGGGCATCGGCATGACCACCGCACTGGGCCTCGCGCCCACCGTTATCGACCAGCTGCTCTGACCACAGGAGAAACACCGACATGTCCAAGCTGCGCTCCCTCACCGCGCTCGCGGGTGCTGCGACCCTGACCTTCGCCCTGGCCGCCTGCGGCGGCGGGGCCACCCCCGAGAAGACCGCCGCGGGCAGCGAGGTCGGTCCCGACCAGATCTGCCCAGACGGCACCCTGACGATGGGCGTCGAGCCCTTCGAGGACCCCAAGAACCTGATCCCCGTCTACGAGACCCTCGGCAAGGCCCTCGGCGAGGAGCTCGGCTGCGAGGTCGAGGTGCAGATCTCCGACACGTACGTCGCCGAGATCCTCGCCATGCAGAACGGCAAGCTCGACATCGGCCAGTTCGGGCCGCTGGGCTACGTCTTCGCCCAGAAGCAGGCCGGCGCCACGCCGCTGGCCTCGTTCGCGGGCGAAGACGGCAAGGTCTCGTCCTACACCGGTGGCATCTGGGTCCCCAAGGACTCGCCGATCGAGACTGTCGAGGACCTGAAGGGCAAGACCCTGGCGCTGTCCGAGTCGGGCTCCACCTCCGGTGACGCGGTGCCGCGCAAGGCGCTCATCGACGCCGGGATCGAGAAGGACGTCAAGGCCGAGTACGCCGGTGGCCACACCGAGGCGCTCCTGGCGCTGGTCAACGGCAAGGTCGACGCCGCCGAGATCAACAGCCAGACCCTGGCGTCGGCGACGGCCGAGGGCCAGTTCAACGAGTCGGCCTTCCGCCGGGTCTGGGAGTCCGAGCCGATCCTGAACGACCCGATCGCCGCGGGCCCGAACATGACGCCCGAGGTGTCCAAGGCGGTCCAGGAGGCGCTGCTGAACCTGCCCGCCGAGTCGGTCGCGGAGATCGGCGAGTACCTCGACTTCACCCCGCCCGCCGGCAAGCCGGCGCTGGTCGCGGTGACCGACGAGGACTACCAGCCCGTCACCGATCTGGCCGAGGCCCTCGAGCTGACCACGGCCGACCTCTGATGCGCGCTGATCACCTCCCCGGGGCGGCCATGCTGCGTATCGACGGCCTGAGGAAGGCGTTCGGGGAGAAGAAGGTCCTGGACGGCCTGTCCTTCGAGGTCGCCTCCGGGGAGGTGGTCAGCCTGCTGGGGGCCAACGGCTCGGGCAAGTCCACCTCGCTGCGCTGCGTGGTCGGCCTGGAGCTCCCCGATGCCGGCACGATCACGGTCGACGGTGTCACCACCCGGCCCGGCGCGGCGACGCCGACGGTGGCGATGGTCTTCCAGAAGATCCATCTGGTGCCCCGCCGCAGCGTGCTCGACAACGTCTGTGCGGGCGCGCTCGGGAGGCTCGGCCTGAGCCGCTCCTGGTCGGTGCTGGCGTTCCCGCGCGAGGTCCAGGCCGAGGCGATGGCGTGCCTGGACCGGGTCGGTCTCGCCGACCGCGCCCGGGAGAAGGCGGGTCGCCTCTCCGGCGGCCAGCAGCAGCGCGTCGCGGTCGCTCGCGCGCTGTGTCAGCGGGCCACGGTGCTGCTCGCCGACGAGCCGGTCTCGGCGCTCGACCCGGCCGCCTCGGAGCAGGTGATGAACCTGCTCCGCTCGCTGGCCGACGACGACGGCCTCGCCGTCGCCGCGGTGCTCCACCAGCCCGACCTGGCGCGCCGCTTCTCCGACCGCATCCTCGGACTGGCCGGCGGGCGGCTGGTCTTCGACAGCAGCAGCGCCGAGGTCGACGACCAGATGGTGGCCGGCCTCTACCTGCCCGCCCTGGAGGCGCTGGAGGCGGCCGAGGCCGCCGAGATGAGGGAGTACGCATGAGCACGGTGACCAAGACTCCCGACCCGGGTCTGGAGATCCCGCCACGCTTCCGCCCGGCGGGGATCGCCCTCGCGGTGGTCATCACGATCGGCCTGGTCGTCGTGCACTGGTACGCCGCGGTGCAGACCAACACCTCGCCCAAGGAGCTCGTCGAGGGCTGGCGGGGGCTGTGGAACTTCCTGTTCGGGGTCGACCGCACCTACCCGAACGGCAAGACCATCCACCAGGACGGAGCCTTCCCGCTCGATCTGCGCTGGGCCGAGACGATCCGGCCCGGCCTGGAGTACTGCCTGCTGACGATCTGGATCGGCCTGCTCGGCACGACCCTGTCGATCCCGGTGGCGCTGTTCTTCGCGGTGATCTCGTCGCGCACCACCAACCGGTTCGTGCCGCTGTGGCTGGCGGGCCGCGCGGTGATGTCGGTGCTGCGCGCGATCCCGGAGACGGTCTACGCGCTGATGTTCATCGCCGCGGTCGGCTTCGGGGCCTTCCCGGGCGTGATCGCGCTGGCGATCCACAACGTCGCGGTCATGGGCAAGCTGTGGTCCGAGGCCATGGACGAGGTGGACCAGGGGCCGGTCGAGGCGCTCCGTGTCGCCGGAGCCTCGCCCGCGCAGTCGGTCGCGCACGCGGTGCTGCCCGCGGTGATGCCGTCGCTGCTCGGGCTGCTTCTCTACCGGTTCGACACCAACGTACGCAGCTCGGTCATCCTCGGCACCGTCGGTGCCGGCGGCATCGGCTTCTTCATCAAGACCGAGGTGGACAGCTTCCACTTCGACACGATGATGACCTACGTCTGCATGGTGATCGTGCTGATCATCGTGATCGACCTCTTCTCGGCGTGGCTGCGCCGGAAGGTCGGCGCGGTCTGATGGCGCGGGTGGTGGTGTGGCACGGCGGGGCCGAGGTGAGGCTGGAGACCGTGGCGCTGCCGGAGCCGGGGCCGGGGGAGACGCTGGTCGAGATCGACCTGGCGACGGTGTGCGGCTCCGACCACCACACCGTCTCCGGCCACCGGCCCGGCGTCTGCCCGAGCGTGCTCGGCCACGAGGGCGTCGGCCGGGTCGTCGGCACCGGTGAGCGGGTGGTCTGGGGCGTCACCGTCTCGTGCGGCACCTGCGACCGCTGCCTGCGTGGCCTCACCGCGAAGTGCCGATCGGTCCGCAAGGTCGGGCACGAGCCCTACGAAGCGGCCTGGCCGCTCTCGGGCACCTACGCCAGCCACGTGCTCCTGCCCGCCGGCGCCGCGGTGGTTCCGGTGCCGGACACGCTGGCCGACGTCGTCGCGGCGCCGGCCGGGTGCGCGACCGCCACGGTGATCGCGGCGCTCGAGCGGGCCGGCTCGTTGCGCGGCCGCCGGGTCCTGGTCGTCGGCGCCGGGATGCTCGGTCTCACCGCGATCGCGGCCGCGGCCGACGCCGGTGCGGCAGAGGTCGTGGTGAGCGATGTCGTCCCAGCCCGGCTGGAGCTCGCTTCCGAGTTCGGCGCCACCTCGACGCTCTCGGCCGGTCAGGGGATCGGGCCGGTCGACGTCGCGATGGACTTCTCCGGGGCCGCGCCGGCGATCGAGGCGGCACTCGGTGCGCTCGACGTCGGTGGCTCCCTGGTCCTGGTGGGGTCGGTCTCCCCGGGGCCGGCGATCGCGGTCGACCCGGAGGCCGTCGTGCGGGGGTGGCGCTCGGTCAGCGGCGTACACAACTACGAGCCGCGGCACCTCGAGCAGGCGGTGGCGTTCCTGGCCGCCTCGGACCGCCCCTGGGCCGAGCTGGTCGAGGAGCCCGTCGGGCTCGACCGGGTCGGCGACGTACTCACGCGGCAGCTGGGGAGACCGCGGGCCTCGGTGCGCCCCCGATACAACTAGGCTCGCTCCTCATGACCGAGTTCGCCGCTGTGATCCTTGTCGACCGTCGTGGCTGGGTGCTGCTCCAGGAGCGTGATGAGCATCCGACGATCGCGCCGGAGAAGTGGTCCTTCTGCGGCGGCCACCTCGAGCCGGGGGAGGACCCGCTGGCCGGGGCCGTCCGTGAGCTCGAGGAGGAGACCGAGGTGCGCGTCGCCCCCGAGGCTCTCGAGCCGGTCGCCGTCCAGGAGCTGCGCCACCCCGAGACCGGCACCGACGACAAGATCCATCTCTACGCCGCCGGCGTCGACCTCACCGACGCCGACATCGTGTGCCACGAGGGCCGTCAGATCGTCTTCGTCGACCCCGCGAAGGCGCCTGACCTGGACCTCAGCGACTCGGCCCGGATCGGGCTCACGCCGTTCCTCGGATCGCCTCAGCACGCGGCGCTATCCGGGTCGGAGCCCGTCAGGGTCGAGACGTAGAATCCCCTCCTATGGGTCTCCTCGAACGCATCGCCGCGCCGCAGGATCTTCGCGATCTCTCCGACGACCAGCTCGAGCTCCTCGCGAGCGAGATCCGCGACCTGATGATCAGGACCGTGGCCACGAACACCGGCCACCTCGGCCCCAACCTCGGTGTGGTCGAGCTGACGCTCGCCATGCACCGCGTCTTCGACAGCCCGAGCGACAAGATCGTCTTCGACACCGGCCACCAGTCCTACGTCCACAAGCTCGTCACCGGCCGGGCCGGCGACTTCGGCACGCTGCGCCGCGAGGGCGGGATGAGTGGCTACCCGAGCCAGTCCGAGTCCGACCACGACCTGGTCGAGAACTCCCACGCCTCCACCGCGCTCTCCTACGCCGACGGGCTGGCCAAGGCCTTCACGATCCGAGGTGAGGACCGCCACGTGGTCGCCGTGATCGGCGACGGCGCCCTGACCGGCGGGATGGCCTGGGAGGCGCTCAACAACATCGCGATCCAGCACGACTCCAAGCTGGTCATCGTGGTCAACGACAACGGCCGGTCCTACACCCCGACCATCGGTGGCCTGGCGACCGCGCTGACCTCGCTGCGCACCAACCCCCGCTACGAGCTGCTCCTCGACATGGTCAAGCGCCGCCTCAACGCGGTGCCCGGGATCGGCGCGATGGCCTACGACGCGTTGCACGCGGTGAAGAAGGGGCTCAAGGACGCGGTCGCGCCCCAGGGCCTCTTCGAGGACCTCGGCCTGAAGTACGTCGGCCCCGTCGACGGTCACGACCGGCACGCTCTCGAGCAGGCGCTGACCTCGGCCAAGAAGTTCGGTGGCCCGGTGATCGTGCACGCGATCACCCGCAAGGGCTACGGCTACGACCCGGCCGAGCGCCACGAGGCCGACCAGTTCCACTCGCCGGGTCCCTTCGACGTCCAGACAGGCGCCGAGAAGCCCAAGGGCCGGATCTGGACCGACCACTTCTCCGACGCGATCGTGCGGCTGGGGGAGAGCCGCCCGGACATCGTCGCGATCACCGCGGCGATGATGCACCCGGTCGGCCTCGACGCCTTCCAGGCGCGCTTCCCCGAGCGCACCTTCGACGTCGGTATCGCCGAGCAGCACGCCGCCACCTCGGCGGCCGGCCTGGCGATGGGCGGGCTGCACCCGGTCTTCGCGGTCTACGCGACCTTCCTCAACCGTGCCTTCGACCAGGTGCTGATGGACTGCGCCCTGCACCGCGCCGGGGTGACGTTCGTCCTCGACCGATCCGGGGTGACCGGCGACGACGGTGCCTCCCACAACGGCATGTGGGACATGTCGCTGCTCCAGGTCGTCCCCGGCCTCCGTCTGGCTGCGCCACGCGACATCACCCGCCTCAACGAGCTCCTCGACGAGGCGGTCGAGGTCGATGACGCGCCCACGGTCGTCCGCTTCCCGAAGGGCCCGCCGCCCGAGGACATCCCCACGGTCTCCAAGCTCGGCGGTGGCGACGTGCTCGCCCGCGTCGGCACCAAGGACGTGCTGGTCCTCGGCGTCGGCTCGATGGCCGAGGTCGCCATGGGTGTGGCCGAGCGGCTGACCGCTCAGGGCATCGGGGTCACCGTCGTCGACCCCCGCTGGGTCAAGCCGATCGATCCTGCTCTCGTCGAGGCTGCCGCCGATCACAGCCTCGTGGTCACCATCGAGGACAACGGCGTCACCGGCGGTGTGGGGGCAGCCTTCCTGCAGACGCTGACCGCCGAGGACGTACGCACCCCGGTGAAGATCCACGGCATCCCGCAGGAGTTCCTCGACCACGCCAAGCGGCCGAAGATCCTGGAGGCGATCGGCCTGACCCCGCAGGCGATCGCCCTGGACACCATCGAGCGCCTGGGTGCGCTGACGTCCACTCCGCTGTCCCGAGACGTCAGCCTCTGACGCGGCGAGGCCGAATTTTGACCTTGCGGACCCCGTCTCTCCGGCCGAGCCACTGGCCAAGTTCGGCTCGTCTGCGATTAGAGTGGGTCCGTCGGGGGCGACGAGGGCCCTCGGCCTCGTCACCACACAGCACTCGGGGGATTCAATGCTCTATGACGACCTCGTGGCCGAGTTCGCCTGGTCACCTGAGCAGATGTCGGCACCGTTCGACCTCAAAGCGGCCGATGAGGTGATCCGCAAGAGGATCGAGAGCCGGCGACGCTCACCCTCACCGCAGGCGACGGTGCGCCAGGCCCCGCGACAGCGGCAGAACGCCGTCGCGCCCGAGAAGGCATGAGCCGAGGCTCCTGCAGGAACGGATCGGCCCCCGACCGCATGGCGGTCGGGGGCCGGGCGCATTCCAGGGTCAGTGGAACTT
>NZ_JBHVKJ010000065.1:0-28145 GCF_042798275.1 Nocardioides sp. NPDC057767
CCGCCGAGTCGGCGCGTCTGTCCCAAGACTCTGGGACAGACGCGCCGACTCGGGCCCGTTTTCTGGGACAGTCGCGCCGACTCGGCGCACTTCGGGTCAGCGGGCGGCCGAACCCTCGGTGTAGTCGTCGTCGGTCTGGCTCCACGAGAAGTGGGCGCGCAGGGCCTTGCCGGTGGCCTCGATCGGGTGACCGGCCTCCTCCTCGCGCAGCTTCTGGAACTCGACCGCACCGTTGTCCTGGTCGGCGATGAAGCGGGCGGCGAAGGAGCCGTCCTGGATCTCGGCGAGCACCTGCTGCATGGTCTCCTTGACCTGCGGGCCGATGACGCGCGGGCCGGAGACGTAGTCGCCGTACTCGGCGGTGTCGGAGATCGACCAACGCTGCTTGGCGATGCCGCCCTCCCACATCAGGTCGACGATGAGCTTGAGCTCGTGGAGCACCTCGAAGTAGGCGATCTCGGGCTGGTAGCCGGCCTCGGTCAGCGTCTCGAACCCGGCCTGGACCAGGTGGGACACACCGCCGCAGAGCACGGCCTGCTCGCCGAAGAGGTCGGTCTCGGTCTCCTCGGTGAAGGTCGTCTTGATGACGCCGGCACGGGTGCCGCCGATGCCCTTGGCGTAGGACTTCGCGAGGTCCCAGGCGGAGCCGGAGGCGTCCTGCTCGACGGCGATGATGTCCGGGATGCCACGGCCGGCGACGTACTCACGACGGACGGTGTGGCCCGGGGCCTTCGGGGCCACCAGGATCACGTCGACGCCCTCGGGCGCCTTGATGTAGCCGAAGCGCACGTTGAAACCGTGGCCGAAGACGAGGGTCTTGCCGGCGGTCACGTGGGGCGCGAGCTGGTCGTTGTAGAGACCGCGCTGGTGCTGGTCGGGGGCGAGGATGACGATCACGTCGGCCTCGGCGGCGGCGTCGGCGGGGCTGAGGACCTTGAAGCCCTCCTCCTCGGCCTTCGGGGTCGACTTCGAGCCGGGCTGCAGGCCGATGCGCACGTCCACACCGGAGTCACGCAGGTTGAGCGCGTGGGCGTGGCCCTGGCTGCCGTAGCCGATGACGGCAACCTTCTTCGCCTGGATCAGCGCGAGGTCGGCGTCGTCGTCGTAGAAAATCTCAGCCACGAGGGCTTCTCCTTTAGTTGTGTTTGATAGGGGTTCAGACCGCGGAAGGCGGAGCGGGCACAGCCACGGATCGCAGACTGCGCTCGGAGATCGACCGGGAGCCGCGGCCCATGCCGACCATGCCGGACTGGGAGAGCTCACGGATACCGAAGGGCTCGATGACCCGGAGGAAGTCGTTGAGCTTGCCGGTGTTGCCGGCCAGTTGGACGATGACGGTGTCGGTGGACACGTCGACGACCTTGGCCCGGAAGAGCTGGATGGTGTCGAGCACCTGGCTGCGGGTCTCCGTGGTGGCGGTGATCTTGACCAGCATGAGAGCGCGCTGGACACGCGACTCGGGCTCGAGCTCGACGATCTTGATCACCTCGACCAGCTTGTTGAGCTGCTTGGTGACCTGCTCGAGGGGGGTGTTCTCGAGATTGACGACGACCGTCATGCGGGAGACCTCGTCGTGCTCGGTCGGTCCCACCGCGAGGGATTCGATGTTGAAGCCGCGACGCGAGAAGAGCGCGGCCACGCGGGCCAGGACGCCGGGCTTGTTCTCGACCAGGACGCTCAGCGTGTGCTTGCCGCCGGTCTTCACGGGCTGGATGCTCATCAGAGGTCGTCCTCGTCGAACTCGGGCGCGAGGTCGCGCGCGTACTGGATCTCGTCGTTGGAGGAGCCGGCGGCGACCATCGGCCACACCATGGCGTCCTTGTTGACCCGGAAGTCGACCACGACGGGCATGTCGTTGATCTCCATGGCCTTCTCGATGGTGGCGTCGACGTCGTCGGCGGACTCGCAGGCCAGGCCGACGCAGCCCATGGCCTCGGCCAGCTTGGGGAAGTCGGGGATGCGCTTGGGCTGTCCGTGGGACTGCAGGTTGGTGTTGGAGTAGCGCTCACCGTAGAAGAGCGTCTGCCACTGGCGCACCATGCCGAGGTTGTCGTTGTTGATGATGGCGACCTTGATCGGGATGCCCTCGATCGCGCAGGTGGCCAGCTCCTGGTTGGTCATCTGGAAGCAGCCGTCGCCGTCGATCGACCACACCGTGGAGTCCGGGCAGCCGACCTTGGCGCCCATGGCGGCCGGGACGGAGTAGCCCATCGTGCCGAGGCCACCGGAGTTGATCCAGGTGTTGGGGTGCTCGTAGCCGATGAACTGCGCGGCCCACATCTGGTGCTGGCCGACACCGGCGGTGAAGATCGTGTCCTCGCCGGAGATCTTGCCGAGCCGCTCGATGACGTACTGCGGGGAGAGGCCCTCGGCGGGGAGGTCGTAGCCGAGCGGGTACTGCTTCTTGATCCCGGCGACGAACGCGATCCAGCCCTCGTAGTCGCCCTCCTTGCCGGCCTCCTTCTCGGTGGTGAGCACCGAGATCAGGTCGGTGAGGACCTCGCGCACGTCGCCCACGATCGGGACGTCGGCGTAGCGGTTCTTGCCGATCTCGGCCGGGTCGATGTCGGCGTGGATCACCTTGGCGTTGGGGGCGAAGGAGTCCAGGTTGCCGGTGACGCGGTCGTCGAAGCGGGCGCCGAGGCTGATGATCAGGTCGGACTTCTGCAGGCCGGCGACCGCGGCCACGGTGCCGTGCATGCCCGGCATGCCGAGGTGCTGCGGGTGGGAGTCGGGGAAGGCGCCCCGCGCCATCAGCGTGGTGACCACCGGGATGCCGGTGAGCGTGGCCAACTGCAGGAGCTCGCGGTGGGCGCCGGAGCGGATCGTGCCGCCACCGACGTACAGGACAGGCTTCTTGGCCTCCAGCATCAGGCGCGCCGCCTCGCGGATCTGCTTGGCGTGCGGCCTGGTCACCGGGCGGTAGCCCGGCAGGTGGAGCTCGGTCGGCCACCGGTAGGTGGTGGTGGCCTGCAACGCCGACTTGGTGACGTCGACGAGGACCGGACCCGGCCTCCCGGAGGAGGCGAGGTGGAAGGCCTCAGCGACCCGCAGCGGGATCTCCGCGGGGTCGGTGATGAGGAAGCTGTGCTTGGTGACCGGCATCGTGATGCCGCGGATGTCCGCCTCCTGGAAGGCGTCGGTGCCGATCATCGCCGCGCCGACCTGGCCGGTGATGGCCACCATCGGCACGGAGTCCATGTTGGCGTCGGCGAGCGGGGTGACGAGGTTGGTCGCACCCGGACCGGAGGTCGCCATGCAGACCCCGACCTTGCCGGTCGCGGCGGCGTAGCCCTGGGCCGCGTGGCCGGCGCCCTGCTCGTGGCGTACGAGGATGTGGCGGATCTTCGAGTCCATCAGCGGGTCGTAGGCCGGAAGGATCGCTCCTCCCGGAATGCCGAAGATGTTCTCGGCTCCCGCTGCTTCCAGCGACTTGATCAGGCTCTGTGCGCCTGTCATCTGCTCGCTCATGTCCGCCGTCCTACTCCTCGGAGCTTCTACTCATGGGATCTCGTGGGGTTGCTTGTGCAACAAAAAACCCTCCGGCCCGGCGGGCAACGGAGGGAGACGCGTCGTCTGGGGCCAGTGGCTCCTAGGCGACGCGCCTGATAAGTACGAGAATGCTGTGCAGCATGCCCACACGTTAACCCCATGTGTCGCGCCGTGTCACCTCACCCTATCGCGCGTCCCATGATCTGAGATCACCGTCCCAGTATCTGTCAGTCGTTCGGTCGGGGCAGGACGTCGGGACAGATCGTCGGGGCGGAACGTCGGCGCGGATCTCAGGGTTCTCACCGAGGCGCCGGGCCCGCGAGGATCGCTAGCCTGGACGGGCAAGAGGATCTCGGGTCTGGCTGCCCAGTGGAGGCAACGATGTCGACCGACGAGAAGCACCGCTCCGCGTGGCTGCCGCCACGCTGGTTCATCCGCGCCGCGTGGTGGTTCCACCGCCGGCTGTACGCAGCGGGCGGAGCCCGCTTCCTGCGCCGCCCACGCCCGGACCGGGCCGGCATGCTCCGGCTGACCACGGTCGGGCGCCGCAGCGGACAGGAGCGCTCGGTCATCCTGTCCTACGTTCCCGACGGGTCGACCTACGTCACCCTGGCGATGAACGGCTGGGCCGACCCGCCGCCCGCGTGGTGGCTCAACCTGAAGGCCACTCCCGACGCCCTCGCCGACACCGTCGACGGCCCGCGCCGGGTCCGCGCCCACGAGGCCATCGGCGCCGAGCGCGAGCGCCTGTGGTCGCTGCTCGCCGACGCCGACGACGGGTGGGGCGAGCTCGACGACTTCGCCGCCCGGCGCTCGCACCAGACTCCGGTGGTGGTCCTGGAGGTCACCGAGCCGACCTCGTGACCGCTCAGCCCAGGCCGAGGCGCTCGCGCAGGAACGTCCAGGCGAAGGCGGACAGGTGGGCCGACTGGGCGTTGTTGGCCGCGCCGCCGTGGCCGCCCTCGATGTTCTCGTAGTAGGTGACGTCCGTGCCGGTGGCCGCCAGCAGTGCGGCCATCTTGCGGGCGTGGCCGGGGTGGACCCGGTCGTCCTTGGTGGAGGTCGTGAGCAGGACGGGCGGGTAGGTCTTCGCCGCGTCGAGCAGGTGGTAGGGCGAGAAGGTCCGGATGTAGTCCCACTCCTCCGGCACGTCCGGGTCGCCGTACTCCGCCATCCACGACGCCCCGGCGAGGAGATGGGAGTAGCGCTTCATGTCCAGCAATGGCACCTGGATCACGACGGCCCCGAACAGCTCGGGGTAGAGCGTGAGCATGTTGCCGGTCAGCAGCCCACCGTTGGAGCCGCCCTGGATGCCGAGGTGGCCCGCGTCGGTCACACCGGTCTCGGCGAGGTGGCGGGCGACGGCGGCGAAGTCCTCGTAGGCCCGGTGCCGGTTCTCCTTCAGCGCGGCCTGGTGCCAGGCCGGGCCGTACTCCCCACCCCCGCGGATGTTGGCGACCACGTAGACGCCGCCCTCGCTCAGCCAGGCCCGGCCGACACCGGCGGAGTAGCCCGGGGTCATCGGGATCTCGAAGCCGCCGTAGCCGTAGAGCAGCGTCGGGGCCGGGCCAGCGCTGCCGTCGATGGCGGCTTCGGAGCCGACGATGAAGTAGGGGATCCGGGTGCCGTCGGCCGAGGTGGCGAAGCGCTGCTCGGCACGGAGCCCGTCGGTGTCGAACCAGGCCGGCGCCGACTTGAGCGGCTCGACGGTCTCGGCGCCGATGGTGGTCAGACCGTACGTCGCCGGGGTCAGGTAGCCGCTGGTCACGACCCAGACCTCGTCGGACTCGACCGCGTCGACCGCGCGGGTGCCGACCGCGGCCACCGGGTCGGTCTCCGGGAACTCCGAGCGCACCCACTCCCCCGACGCAGACGGGGTCAGCACGTGCAGCCGGTTCTTGACGTCCTCGAAAAGGTTGAGGACGAGGTGGTTGCGGGTCCAGGTCGCCCCGGCGAGCGAGGTCTTCGTGGTGGGCTCGAAGAGGACGGTCAGATCGCGCTCACCCGTCAGGAACCGGTCGGCCTCGATCGCGAGCAGCGACCCGGCGGCGTACGTCCTCTCCTCAGGGGTCCACTCGTCGCGGAGCTCGATCACCAGCCACTCCCGGTGGAAGCCGGCCTCGGCCGAGTCGGGGATGTCGAGCTTGGTGAGGGTCTGCTCGGGTGTGCCGGGGTCGGTGGCGACGTACGTCTCGGACTTGTAGAACGCGATCGAGCGGCTGACCAGGTCGCGCTCGAAGCCTGGGGTGTGGATGCGGCGGGCCGAGATGTACATGTCCTCGTCGGTGCCCTCGTAGACCACCGCCGCGTCCTCGAACGGGGTGCCGCGGCGCCACAGCTTAACGATCCGCGGGTAGCCGCTCGGGGTCAGCGAGCCGGGGCCGAAGTCGGTGAAGACGTAGACCGCGTCGGGGCCGCACCAGGAGAGCCCGCCCTTGGCGCCGCCCTGCTCGACGGCACGGGTGAAACCACCATCCGCAGGCGCGACGAAGGTCTTGGTCACCAGGTCGAACTCCCGGGTCACGTCGGCGTCCGAGCCGCCCGGGGAGAGGTCGACGAGCACCTTGCGCCAGGGCTCACCGGGCTCGGGCCGGAGCACCGAGGCACCGTGCCAGACCCAGCTCTCCCCTTCCTCGGCGGCGAGCGCGTCGAGGTCGAGCAGGATCTCCCACTCGGGATCGTCGGTGCGGTAGGACTCCGGCGTGGTGCGTCGCCAGATACCGCGCTCGTGGTCGGCGTCGCGCCAGAAGTTGTAGAGGTGATCGCCGAGGCGAGAGACCTCGGGCACCCGGTCGTCGGAGTCGAGCACCTCGAGGATCTGGGCCTCGATCTTGGCGAACACCGGGTCGGCGCCGACGCTCGCGTGGGCCTCCTCGTTGCGCGCCCGCACCCAGGCCAGCGCGTCGACGCCCTCGACCTCCTCCAACCAGCCGAACGGGTCCTCGGCTGTCGGGTCCAGCGGGGTCGTGATGCTCGGCTCAAAGGTCATGCCGGAAGGCTACTTCGCGGTGTGCGAGTTGCGACCGACCGGCACAATTGCGGCATGAGTGATGCGGAGGGGTCGTCGAAGGGTCTACCGCGGCGAGCGGCGACACGGACGGCCAAGCTGGCCGCGCTGCCGATGGGCTATGCCGGGCGCAAGGCCCTCGGACTCGGGAAGCGGATCGGCGGCAAGCCCGCCGAGGCGGTGCTGGCCGACGTCCACCAGCGTACGGCCGACCAGCTGTTCCGGACCCTGGGCGAGCTCAAGGGCGGCGCGATGAAGTTCGGGCAGATGCTCTCGATCATGGAGGCGGCGCTGCCGGAGTCGCAGGCGGCCCACTACCGCGCCCAGCTGACCCGGCTCCAGGACTCCGCTCCCCCGATGCCGACCGGGATCGTACGCGGCCTGCTGGCCCGTGATCTCGGCCCGGACTGGTCCGCGCGGCTGGTCGAGCTGTCCGAGGAGCCGGCCGCCTCCGCCTCGATCGGGCAGGTCCACCGGGGCCGGTGGGCCGATGGTCGCGAGGTCGCGGTGAAGGTGCAGTACCCGGGCGCCGACGAGGCCTTGCGCGCCGACCTGCGCCAGATCGGCCGGGTGGCGGCGATCGGCAACGCAGTCGTGCCCGGGATGGACGTCAAGGCGCTGGTCGCCGAACTGCAGGAGCGGGTCGTCGAGGAGCTCGACTACCCGAAGGAGGCCGAGGCCCAGCACGTCTTCGCCGAGGCGTACGCGGACCATCCCCTGATCGACGTCCCCGATGTCGTCGCCGTGGGACCGAGCGTGCTCGTCACCGAGTGGGTGGAGTCGGAGGGGTCGATCGCGAAGGTGATCGCCGAGGGCACACCCGACGAGCGCGACCACTACGGCGAGCTGCTGGCCCGCTTCTGGTTCTCCGCGCCGGGGCTGACCGGGATGCTCCACGCCGACCCGCACCCGGGCAACTTCCGGGTCCTGCCCGGCGGCCGGCTCGCCGTGCTCGACTTCGGGCTGGCCGCGCGGCTCCCGGAGCGCGGTTTCCCGGAGGCGATGGGCCGGCTGATCCGGATCGCCTCGACCGGTGACGCCGACGCGCTGGTCGCGGGCCTGCGCCACGAGGGCTTCATCCGCGAAGGCATCAAGGTCGAGCCGCAGCACGTGCTCGACTACCTGGCGCCGTTCGTGACGCCGGCGCTGGAGGAGCGCTTCCGGTTCACCCGGGAGTGGATGCGCGAGGAGTTCAAGCGGATCAACGATCCCAAGGACCCCGCCTACACGGTCGGGCTGAAGCTCAACCTGCCGCCGTCCTACCTGCTCATCCACCGGGTCTGGCTCGGCGGGCTCGGGGTGCTGGCGCAGCTCAACGCGGAGGCGCCGTTCCGGGAGATCCTCGAGGAGTATCTGCCGGGCTTCGCGGGCTGATCCTCAGGGCAGCACCGTCTGCCCCACAGGGCCGGGGTTGTAGGCGATCTCCCAGCGGACGCCGTCGAGGTCGGCGAAGTAGCCGGTGTAGCCGCCCCAGACCCGCTCCTCGGCGGCCGACGCCTCGCACCCGAGCGACCGGGCCAGCTCCAGCACGCCGTCGACCTCCTCGCGGGTGGCGACGTTGTGGGCGAGGGTGAACGGCGCCACGCCGTCGGCGACAGCGATCCTGCCGACCTCCTCCTCGAACTCCGCCCGGTCCCACAGCGAGAGGATGACGTGCTCGCCGACGCGGATCATGAGCACCCCGTCGGCCTCGACCTCGGGAGTCCAGCCGAGGCCGTCGACGTAGAACGACCGGCTCGCGGCCACGTCGGCGACCGCCAGGGTGATGAAGCTGATGCGCTGGTCCATGGCAGTCACCCTGCCACGGACCAGCGGTGGTGTCAGTCGCCCTTGGCCGGCCCCGGCTTCTCGCGCAGGACGTCGCGACGAGCGCGGTACTCGTTCTCGTCGATCTCGCCGGCGGCGTACCTCTCGGCCAGCCGGGCCTCACCCGCGCGCCGCGGCGCCTCGGACACGCGCCTGCGGTTGTAGAGGATGACCGCGGTGATGATCGCCGCGATCACCAGGAACCACAGGATCGGGAAGATCGGCCAGAACCCCGGCGGCCCGTCGTTGTTCCACGGTCCGTTCTCGCGCCACGGACCCCAGTGGTCGTGGGCCACCACCGTGGCCACCGTCTCGTTGATGCTCATCGCTCGTGTCCTATCTGTCGGGCTTGCCTATGCCCTCCAGACTGCTGCGCGCGATCCGCCGGCACATCGGCTCAGGAGCGGGGGCGCCGTACGCAATCGTGCGTACGCCGCCCCTACTGGGCCCGCAGCGAGCTGAGCTGTCGCCCCTGCTCGTCGAAGTTCGCGGGGTCGAGCCAGCGCTGGTGCGCGTCCCGCACCTTCGGCCACTCCTCGGCAGTCACCGAGAACCAGTCGGTGTCCCGGTTGCGGCCCTTGACGACCATGTGGTTGCGGAACCGGCCCTCGTAGCTGAACCCCAGCCGCTCCGCGGCCCGCCGTGAGGGCTCGTTGAGCGAGTCGAGCTTCCACTCGAAGCGGCGGTAGCCCAGCGTGTCGAAGGCGTGTCGCATGAGCAGGTGGATCGCCTCGGTCGCGGCGCGGGTGCGGGCCAGGGCGGGGCCGAAGAGCACGCCGCCGACCTCGATGCTGCCGTTCCTGGGGTTGATCGCGTAGTAGCCCGCGACCCCGCTCGCCCGGCCCTCCCGCTCCCCCTCGAGCGGGACGAAGGCGAACGGGACGACGTCCTCGGCGTCGATCAGGCCGGCCAGGTGCATCCACAGGTCCTGCAGCGAGGTGGGCATGGCGATCGGCCGGTAGGTCCACAGGTCGGCGTCGCCGGGGCCGCAGACCGCGGCATAGAGATCGGAGTACTGCGCCGAGGAGAGCGGCGCGACCCGGACGTAGCGCCCCTCGAGGGTCACCGGGTCCGGCCACGGCCGTGTCCCCCAGCCTTCGACAACGCCACCCACCGGATACGAGAAATCGGTCACGGCGGTCATTGTCTCCGACCGCCGTGACCGCTGCTCAGGAGGCTGCCGCATCCACCGTGTCCACCGTGGCGAGCGAGCGCCGGGCGCTGCCCAGAGCGAGCATCCCGATCAGGCATGCCAGCAGGAGCACACCGGCCAGGATCATCACCGACTCCACCGCGAACCGGTCGGCGAGCGGTCCGAAGACGATCATCGAGACCGGCATCGCCACCGACATCACGATCCCGTAGAACCCGAACACCCGGCCGCGCATCGCGTCCTCGACCTGCTCCTGCAGGACCGTGGCGGCCGGCACCAGCAGCGTCTGGAAGAGGATGCAGATCACCAGGCCGGCGACCGAGAACGCCCAGAAGTCGGTCGAGACGCCCAGCCCGACGACGAGCAGACCGACGCCGACCGAGGCGGCCACCATCAGCCGCACCCGGCGCTTCACCTTGGGCCCGAAGACGGCCATCATCGCGCCGCCGACGACCATCCCGACGCTCCAGAACAGCTCGTTGACGCTCAGCATCCAGACCTCGTCGCCGAAGCTGCGCGTGATCATCAGCGGCGTCAGGTGCGCCGGCGCGCCGGCCATGAACATGACGACCGCCACGAGTCCCATCACCCACCGCACCGAGGCGTTGCCCCGGACGTACCGGAGACCAGCGGCGAGGTCGCCGAAGTAGCTCACCGGCCCCGACGCGCCCGTCGGGCGAACCGTCCGCGCCACCGGCACCAGCAGCAGCAGGAGTACGCCGGCCACGGCTGTCACCACGTCGATGAAGAAGACCGCGACGATGCCGGTGCTCGCGTAGATCGCGGCGGCCACCGCCGGGGCGAACAGCATCATCCCCGACTGGATCGTCTGCTGGGCGCCGTTGACCCGCATCAGGTGCTCGGCCGGGACCAGCTGCGGGAGCATCGCGTTGACCGCCGGTCCCTGGATCCCGGCCAGCGCCGAGCGGACCGCCATCGCGACGAAGATCATCCACAGGTCACCGAGCCCGCTGAGCATCAGCAGGGCGAGCACCAGGGTGGCCACCGCGATCGCCGAGTCGGCCCCGATGATGAGCAGCTTGCGCGAGTGCCGGTCGGCCCAGACGCCGCCGAAGACCGACACGACCGCCTGCGGCAGCATCCCGGACGCCACGCTCAGGGTCAGCACCGCGGCCGACCCGGTCTCGACGGTGAGGTGCCACATCACCGCGTACGCGACGATCATCGAGCCCAACGACGACACCGTCTGGCCGCCGAGGAAGATCAGCAGATTCCGCTTCCATCGATCCGACATGACCACTCCCGCATCCGGTGGGCCGCCGTGCCGGCCCCTCACCCATGCCACGAACGGCCACGGTCCGTTTCGACAGAAGGGTCCGAGCTCTATTCGGGTGCCGGGTCGAAGTCGAAGGCCGGCAGGCCGTCCAGGCTGGTGGGGTTCTTGGTGCGCCGGTATTCGGCGGACCCCTCGACACCCTTGCGCTCGAAGTAGGCCGGGAGCAGGTCGCGCTCGCCGACGTACGACATCAGCGGGACCGCGAAGCCGCAGGAGTCGGAGACCCGCTCGATGTCCACGACGACGACCGCGCGGGCGCCGGGGAGGTCGGTGAAGCGGCCGGCCAGGTCGGCGTACCCCTCGTCATAGCGGGTCACCACCCGGCCGCGGCCGTGGAAGCGGACGATGTTCGGCGCCCCGTCGAAGGCGCAGAACATCACCGTGATCCGGCCGTTCTCCCGCAGGTGCGCGATCGTCTCGCTGCCGCTCCCGGTGCCGTCGACCCACGCGAAGGTGAGCTCGTCGAGCATCCCGAAGGTGCCCGGGATGCCGCGGGGCGACAGGTTGACGTGGCCCTCGCCGGAGAGCGGTGCGGTGGCCACGAAGAAGACGACCTGACGATCGACGAACTCCCGCAGACGACCCTCGACGCGCGCATGAACCTTTCCCATGCGGCAGATGGTGCCAGCACGTACGCCGGGTCCGCCCGCAATATCCAGCGGGCGGACCTGCGGCCTTCCCGGACTATTCCGGCACGAGGCGGTAGGCGCCGTCGGAGGCCGAGGTGGCCATCGAGGCGTACGCCCGCAGGGCCGCGGAGACCTTCCGGTCACGGTCGAGCGGGGTGTAGGGCTTCTCGCGCTTCTCCTGCGCCGCGCGACGCTCGCCGAGGACGATGTCGTCGACGTCGAGGGAGATCGAGCGGTTGGGGATGTCGATGGAGATCTGGTCGCCGTCCTCGATGAGCGCGATCAGACCGCCTCCGGCCGCCTCCGGGGAGACGTGGCCGATGGAGAGACCTGAGGTGCCGCCGGAGAAGCGACCGTCGGTGATCAGCGCGCACTTCTGGCCCAGCCCACGGCCCTTGAGGAACGAGGTCGGGTAGAGCATCTCCTGCATGCCCGGACCGCCCTTCGGGCCCTCGTAGCGGATCACCAGGACGTGGCCGGCCTCGACCTTCTTGGACAGGATGCCGTCGACCGCGTCGTCCTGGGACTCGAAGACGATCGCGGTGCCGGTGAAGGTCAGGCACTCCTCGGGCACGCCGGCGGTCTTCACGACACAGCCGTCGGGCGCGATGTTGCCCGACAGGATCGCCAGCCCGCCGTCCTCGGAGTAGGCGTGCTCGAAGTCGCGGATGCAGCCCTCGGCGGCGTCGGTGTCGAGGCTGGCCCAGAGGTTCTCGGTGGAGAACGCCTCGGTCGTACGCACCCCGCCCGGCGCCGCGAGGAACAGGTCGAGGGCCTGCTGGCTGGGGTTCTCGGCGCGGATGTCCCAGTTGTCCAGCCACTCCGCGACGGTGTCGGAGTGGATGGTGTGGACGTCCTCGTTGAGCGCACCGCCGCGGCGCAGCTCGCCGAGCAGCGCGGGGATGCCGCCGGCGCGGTGGACGTCCTCCATGTGGTACTTCGGGCTGTTGGGGGCGACCTTGCTCAGGCACGGCACCCGGCGCGAGATCGCGTCGATGTCGTGCACGTCGAAGTCGAGCTCGGCCTCACGCGCGGCCGCGAGCAGGTGCAGGACGGTGTTGGTCGAGCCGCCCATGGCGACGTCGAGCGCGACCGCGTTCTCGAAGGCGCTGCGATTGGCGATGTTCCGCGGCAGGACCGACTCGTCGCCCTCCTCGTAGTAGCGGCGGCACAGCTCGACGATCGTCCGTCCCGCCTCCTCGAACAGCGCGCGGCGCTTGGCGTGGGTGGCCAGCGTCGACCCGTTGCCCGGCAGGCTCAGGCCGATGGCCTCGGTGAGGCAGTTCATCGAGTTGGCGGTGAACATGCCGCTGCAGGAGCCGCACGTCGGACAGGCGGAGCGCTCGACCGTGTCGAGCAGCTCGTCGCTGACGGCCTCGTTGACCGAGAGCACCATCGCGTCGACCAGGTCGAGCTTGTCGTGGACCAGGCCCTCGACCGCGACCGTCTTGCCGGCCTCCATCGGACCACCGGAGACAAACACCACCGGGATGTTGAGACGCAGGCTCGCCAGCAGCATGCCCGGGGTGATCTTGTCGCAGTTGGAGATGCACACGATCGCGTCGGCGCGGTGCGCCTCGACCATGTATTCCACCGCGTCCGCGATCAGCTCGCGGCTCGGCAGCGAGTAGAGCATCCCGGCGTGACCCATCGCGATGCCGTCGTCGACCGCGATCGTGTTGAACTCCTTGGCTACTCCGCCGGCCTCCTGGATCTTCTCGGCGACGATCTTGCCGAGGTCGCGGAGGTGGACATGGCCGGGCACGAACTCGGTGAACGAGTTGGCGATCGCGATGATCGGCTTGCCGAAGTCGTCATCGGTCATGCCGGTCGCGCGCCACAGCGCGCGGGCACCCGCCATGTTGCGGCCCGAGGTCGAGGTTGCGGAGCGAAGAGTGGGCATGCCAGAAGGCTAGACCCGCTGGCGTATGTCTTCGCACACAGCGCCACGCGGTGGACGGCACCGATCGCTCGGGACCGGCCGGCGAGCGCCAGTGGAACGCCGGCGCCGTATCAGACCGGCAGACCTTCTAGCATCTACATGCTAGATTTGATTCATGAAGACGATCACGATGACCGAGCTGAACCAGCGGATCTCCGCGGTGACCCGGGCCGTCATCGAGGACGGCGAGTCGTTCCGGGTGACCAACAGGGGTCGCGCGGTGCTACGTCTCGTGCCCGAGGTCCAGGGCTCGGACAACCCGGTGGAGGCGCTGGTCAACGCCGGACTGGCAACTCCCCCGAAACGACCGCACAGACCCCTCTCGGGCCGTGCCGCCGTCGCGCTATCCGGCGACCTCGACGACATCCTCGACGAGGTCAACAGTGACGTCGACCTCTGAGCGGACGTGGTACCTGGACTCGTCTGTCGCGCTCCGTGCCCTGCTCGGGCACAGCCGAGCCGCTGCGGACTGGTACGACGAGCGCTGCGACAACGGTGACGTCTTCATCTCCTCGCGGCTGCTCCACCTCGAGATGACCCAAGTGCTTCGCCGCGATCAGCTCCCTGTCTCGATCGTCGACGACTTCGTCGACGAGCTCACGTTGTTGACCGTCGACGACGTTCTCGTCGACGAGGCCAGAGCGATCGAACCCCACATCAAGTCACTGGACGCGATCCACCTGGCGTCGGCGCTGCGCGTCGGGACCGCGAACCTCACGGTCGCCACCCACGACAGCAACATGCGTAAGGTCGCCGAGCTCCTCGGGTTCGAGGTCCACGACCCCGTGACCGACTGATCACACCTTCGCGGCTCGGACCACCATCACGTCCGGGATGTCGCGGAGGATCTCGCGCCAGGTCTCGCCGGCGTCGGCGGAGGCCCAGACGGAGCCGTTGCGGGCGCCGAAGTAGACCCCGGCCACGGCGTGGTCGTCGGCGCACATCGCATCACGCATGACCCCGACGTAGAAGTGGTCGGGCAGGCCCTTGTCGAGGGCCTCCCAGTGGTCGCCGGCGTCGCGGGAGCGCCACACGATCGGCTTGGCCTCCGGTGGGTAGCGGGACTCGCCGGCGCCGATCGGGAAGGTGAAGATCGTGTCGGGCTCCTGCGGGTGGACCACCATCGCAAAGCCGAAGTCGGTGGGCAGGCCATCGGCGATGGACTTCCACGAGACACCCTCGTCGTCGGAGCGGTAGACGCCGCCGTGGTTCTGCAGGTAGAGCCGCTCGGGACGGGAGGCGTGGCGGGCGACCTTGTGGACGCACTGGCCGAACTCGGGATACTGCTGCCCCTCGGGCAGGAAGACCGCGATGATGCCGTTGTTGCGCGCCTCCCAGGTCTCCCCGCCGTCGCGGGTCTGGTAGACGCCACCGGTGGAGATCGCCGCGGTCACCGAGTCGGGGTCGGTGGGGTGCGGCAGGATCGTGTGGAACGCCTGTCCGCCGAACCCCTCGTTCCACTCGGTGCGGTGCGGGTGGTCCCACAGGCCACGGACCAGCTCGAAGGATGCGCCACGGTCTCGCGACCGGAAGATCGCGCCGGGCTCCACGCCGGCCCAGATCGTGCCCTCCGGCAGCCCGGGCTGGAGCTGCCAGACCCGGGCCAGGCTCGCGTCGACGTCCTCGGGGAACGACATCGAGGTCTCGGTCCAGGTCTCGCCGCCGTCGGCGGAGGTGCGCACCAGCGCACCCAGCCACAGCGAGGAGCATCCGGCAAGGACTCGCCCGGTCCCGGGCTCGATCATGGCGGAGTAGATCTCCTCCATGTCATGGTGCGGACCGGTGAAGTCCCAGTCCTGCCGGGCGTCGTCAGAGCGCCCTATCCACAGACCCTTCCGGGTCCCGACAAGCAGCTGCGTACCCATGCTTCCAGCATCCACCCGGTCGCCGTTCGTGGCCAGGAGATTTCGGCGAGGGGACGTCGCGGGAAAACATCGCGCCACGACGAGACCGAGCGGTCCGGATCTTCGGCATGGGCGGCCCAGCCCCTAGCCTGAACTCATGACCAGACCTGTTGCCTGGGAGACGTTCACCGCGATCCTCTTCGACCTCGACGGCGTGATCACGCCGACCGCGGTCGTGCACATGCGCGCGTGGGGGGAGATGTTCAACGCCTACCTCCAGGAGAAGACCCCGGGGGCACCGGCCTACACCGACCAGGACTACTTCGCGTACGTCGACGGCAAGCCTCGCTACGACGGCGTGCGTGACTTCCTCGCCTCCCGCGACATCGAGCTTCCCGAGGGCACCCCGGACGACGCGCCGGAGCGGGAGACCGTCTGCGGGCTCGGCAACCGGAAGAACCTCGCCTTCAATCTGGTTCTCGAGCGCGACGGCGTCGAGGCCTACCCGGGTTCGGTGCGGTTCCTGGATTATCTCGCCACGCTCGACGTCCGGCTCGGCGTGGTGTCCTCGTCGGTCAACGCGCCGACCGTGCTGAAGGCGGCGGGGCTGCTGGACCGGTTCGAGACGGTCGTGTCGGGCGCCGTCGCAGATGAGCAGGGCCTGCCCGGCAAGCCTGCACCGGACACGTTTGTCTACGCCGGTAAGGTCCTCGGAGCCACCCCGAGCGAAGCCGTCGTCCTCGAGGACGCCGTCTCCGGGGTGCGCGCCGGCAAGGCAGGAGATTTCGCGCTCGTCGTCGGGGTGGATCGTGGCGCAGGCCACGACACCCTCACGGCCGCAGGCGCCGACCTTGTCGTATCCGACCTCGACGAACTCACCCCTGCTCAAGGAGCACAGCAGTGAAGACCAACGTCGGCCCGAACCCGATGGACCGGGCCCGTTACCCCATCGACCCGTGGCGGCTGGTGGAGACCAGCTACTCCCCCGACGACCTCGGCCTGACCGAGACGCTCTTCAGCGTCGCCAACGGCTACCTCGGCATGCGCGGCACTCCCGAGGAGGGCCGTCCGACCTATGCGCACGGCACCTTCATCAACGGGTTCCACGAGACCTGGCCGATCCGCCACGCCGAGAACGCCTACGGCTTCGCCAAGACGGGCCAGACCATCGTCAACGCCCCCGACGCGAAGATCATGAAGATCTACGTCGACGATGAGCCGCTGACCTTCGGCACCTCCGACCTGGAGGAGTACGAGCGGGTGCTCGACTTCCGCGAGGGCGTTCTGCGGCGGCACCTGGTGTGGCGTACGCCCTCGGGCAAGCGGGTCGCGATCAGGTCGACCCGGATGGTGTCGATGACCCAGCGTCACCTCTCGATCCAGACCCTGGAGATCACGATGCTGAGCGGCTCCGCGCCGATCGTGATCTCCTCCCAGCTGCTCAACCGGCAGGACGGCAAGGACGAGTACCACGTGCCGGCAGCGGCGCTCGGCGAGGGCATGGACCCGCGCAAAGCCTCCGCCTTCGACACCCGCGTCCTGCTCCCGCAGCTGTCGGTCGCCGACGAGCATCAGATGACCCTCGGCTACCGGTGCGCCAACTCGGGGATGACGATCGCGGTCAGCGCCGCTCACCAGATCGACACCCCGGACCCGGTCGAGACCGTCGTCCGCGCCGAGGACGACCTGGCCAAGACGGTCTTCCGGGTCGACGCCACCGAGGGCAGCACGCTGCGGATGCAGAAGACCGTGGCGTACCACACCTCCCGCGGGGTCCCGGTGCGCGAGCTCGCGGACCGCTGCGGACGTACGCTCGACCGGGCGATCCGCCTGGGTGTCGGCCACTTCGAGCGTGACCAGCGCAACTGGTACGACGACTTCTGGTCGGCCGCGGACGTCGAGATCTCCGCCGCTCGCGCGGACGACGACGAGGACATCGCCGCGGCCCAGCAGGCGATCCGCTTCAACCTGTTCTCGCTGGCCCAGGCGACCGCCCGCACCGACGGGCTCGGCGTGCCCGCCAAGGGCGTCACCGGCTCCGGCTACGAGGGACACTACTTCTGGGACACGGAGTGCTACGTCGTCCCGTTCCTCTGCTACACCCAGCCCGAGGTCGCCCGCAACGTGATGCACGCCCGCTCGGTGATGCTCCCCGCCGCCCGGCAGCGGGCGCAGGAGATGGCCGCGAAGGGCGCGCTGTTCGCGTGGCGCACGATCAACGGGCAGGAGGCCTCGGCCTACTACGCGGCCGGCACCGCGCAGGTGCACATCGACGCCGACATCGCCTTCGCGCTGATGAAGTACGTCTACGCGACCGGTGACACCGGCTACCTGATCCGCGAGGGCGTCGACATCCTGGTCGAGACCTCGCGGATGTGGGCCGACCTGGGCTTCTGGCGCCACAACGGCGAGCCGTCCTTCCACATCCACGGCGTGACCGGGCCGGACGAGTACACCACGGTGGTCAACAACAACCTGTTCACCAACGTGATGGCCCGCTACAACCTGGAGAAGGCCGTCGAGACCATCGAGATGCTCCGCACGGAGTATCCGCGCGAGTACGCGCAGGTCATGGGCCGGCTCGACGTCTCCCCCGACGAGGTCGAGGAGTGGGGTCGCTGCGCTGCCGCCATGCACATCCCCTACGACGAGGGCCTGGGGATCCACCCTCAGGACGACAACTTCCTCGACCGCGAGGTGTGGGACCTGCCCAACACCCCCGACGACGTACGTCCCCTGCTGCTGCACTACCACCCGCTGGTGATCTACCGGTTCCAGGTGCTCAAGCAGACCGACGTGGTGCTCGCCCTCTTCCAGCAGGGCAACCGGTTCACCCCTGAGGAGAAGCGGGCCGACTTCGAGTACTACGACCCGATCACCACCGGCGACTCGACGCTGTCGGCGGTCGTGCAGTCGATCGTGGCGGCGGAGGTCGGCTACCAGGACGACGCGCTGCGCTACTTCTACGACGCGCTCTACGTCGACCTGCACAACATGCACGGCAACACCGTCGACGGCATGCACATCGCCTCCACGGGCGGCGTGTGGGGCGGGCTCGCGTTCGGCTTCGGCGGGATGCGCGACTACGACGGCAAGCTCTCCTTCGACCCGCGGCTGCCGGCCGAGTGGGGCTCGCTGATCTTCCGGGTCCAGTGGCACTCGACCCGGATGCAGGTCGCGGTGACCACCGACCAGATCGTCTTCACCGTCGTGGACACCCCGGGCGAGGAGTTCGACATCCCGGTCAGCGTCCGCGGGGAGGAGTTCGTGGTCTCGAAGGGATCACCGGTCGTCGTGCCGCTCGCCGACCAGGGGCCGCGGATCGGCAAGCACCTCGACGAGGAGGTGCACGGCGGCGTACGGCCCGACGGGTCGCGGATCATCGCCACCGTGCCGACGCCGATCCCGCCGGAGATCTACGAGCAGGACCACATCGAGCACCCGATGGTCCCGCACGACCCCCCGCGCGGCTCCGAGCGGCTCGCCGAAGCCGCCAACAAGGCCGCCAACCTGTCCAACATCTCGCAGACGGACTCGGCTCAGTAGCCGGTCTTCACATGACCCTAGACTGACCGGGTGGTGCACGCTTCCTCTCTCCGGGCGAGGCTTGCCCACCCGGTCGTTCTGGTTCTGATCGGGATCGCGTCGGTGCAGGTCGGTGCGACGTTCGCGAAGTCGCTCTTCGACGAGGTCACCCCGACGGCCATGGTGTGGCTGCGGCTGTCGCTCTCCGCGCTGATCCTGCTGGCGATCACCCGTCCGCGGGTCCGCGGCCTGTCGCGGCGCGACTGGCTGGTCGTGGTCGCCTTCGGGGCCTCGCTCGGGCTGATGAACTGGGCGATCTACCAGTCCTTCGCCCGGCTCCCGATCGGGATCGCGGTCACCATCGAGTTCATCGGCCCGCTCACGATCGCGCTGGTCACCTCGCGGCGGGCACGTGACCTGGTCTGGGTGGCGCTGGCGGCGGCCGGGGTCGTGCTGCTCGGTCTCGAACCCGGGCGGATCTCGATCGTGGGCGTGCTGTTCGCGCTGCTCGCGGGTGCCTGCTGGGCTGCGTACATCGTGCTGTCGAAGGCGACCGGCGCGCGCTGGGAGGGGCTCGACGGTCTCGCCCTGGCCTCCACCGTCGCGGCGGTGGCGCTGACGCCTGCGGCGATGGCGTACGCCGACGGGCTGGGGTCTCCGCACGTGTGGCTGATCGGGCTGATGGTGGGCCTGATGTCCTCGGTGATCCCCTACTCCCTCGATCTCGTCGCCCTGCGCTCGATCAAGCCGGGGCTCTACGCGATCCTGATGTCGCTGGAGCCGGCGGCCGGTGCGCTGGCCGCGATCCTGGTCCTCCACGAGGGGCTGTCCGTGCTGCAGTGGCTGGCCATCGCCTGCGTCGTGGTCGCCTCCGCCGGAGCGACGCGCACCGGCAAGCCCGACCATCACGTGCCGGTGGAGTCGACGCCGGCGTGACGTACGTGGCTCGTCGCACGATGTAGTGGGGCGTTTCACACAAGCGACATCGGTTCGTCACCGACTTCGAATGTTCAGGTCACTACAGTTTGGTGACAACTCCCCCTCCCTCCGTCCGGTCCCGCCTGTCTCTGGAGTTGCTCCGTTGTCGACCATCACCGCCCCAGCGCACACCACCGCCGTCGCCCAGATGGCCGCACTCTTCGCCGCACGCACCGCGGGCCGAATGGTGGGCCCGTTCCTTCGACCGATCCAGCTGCTGCTCGCCTGGCCGGTGGCCTCTCAGCTCGTCGCCCGGCACAACGCCAAGGCCGCGGAGGAGGCGCTCCTGCTGCGGCGTGCGGAGCGTGAAGACGTCCAGCACTATCTCCAGCTGCTCGCATCGGAGAGAATGACTGCATGAGAATCCCACGGGCGATGGCCGAGTCGACGGTCACGTTCCGTGACGTGCTCTCCGACGACGGCACCCTGATCCGGGCCTGGACCAACGACCCCGAGGGCGTGATCGACGGACCGACGGTGCTGCTGTGCAACGGTCTCGGCACCAGCCCGTGGAACTGGCCGGCGCTGCTGCACACCTCCTGCGGCGTACGCGTCGTGTCCTGGCAGCACCGCGGCACCTCCGGCTCGGCGCGGCCGAAGGATCTGGAGCAGACGACATCGAGGCACTTCGCCGAGGACGCGCTCTCGGTGATGGACGCCTTCGCGCTCGCGCGGCCGGTGGTGATGGGCTGGTCGATCGGCGTCAACACCGCGTTCGAGCTGGCCGCGGACCACCCCGAGCGGGTCTCCGGCATCTTCGGCGTCGCCGGGGTGCCCGGGGACACCTTCAAGTCGATGCTGGGCCCGCTGCCGCTGCCCGCACCGGCGGCCGCGATCGTGACCCGCACCGCCGCGAAGGTGCTGCGCCGCACCGGCTCCCTGATCACTCCCGTGGCCACCCGGCTCGACCTCGGACCGCGGGCGATCGAGGTGTTCTCGAAGGCCGGCCTGATCGGCAAGGTCCCCGACCCCGAGCTCGCCGCGGCCGCGTTGGCCGAGTTCCTGACCACTCCGGTCGAGTGGTACTTCCACCTCGCCCTGCGCACCTCCCAGCGCCGCTCGGTATCGCCGCGCCGGATCAAGGTGCCGGTCGTGCTGGTCGCGGGCACCCGGGATCTCGTCGCCGGCGCGCGCCACATGTCCCGGGTCGCCGCCGGGCTGAAGAACGGCACCTTCGTCGAGCTCGACGGCACCCACTTCGTGCAGATGGAGCAGCCCGACCGCGTCCACCAGCTGCTGCTCGGCTTCCTCGCTCGCGTCGCCGAGCACCAGCGGGTCTGACCCGCGCCGAGGCGTCACTCCGGTCGGCCGAGGCGTCAGTTTGTGCGGCTGCGGCGAGCTGTAACACGTCGTTCGTAGGACTACTCGCCCTATCGGAACGACCGGATAGTCCTACGAACGACGTGTTACACGTGCGGTGCCGGCCAGATCTCGGCCGACGGGAGCGACTACTCGACCGACCGGGGTGACGCCTCGGCGGGGGTGATCATGGCTCGGCGAGCGGCTCGACGGAGGGTGGCGAGCACGGCGGGGCCGAGGAGAGCGATCGCCACGGCGGTGGTGACGGCTCGCACGGTGTCCCAGCTGCTGGTCGAGGTGACCAGGGTGTAGCGCAGGAAGGTCGCCAGGTTCTCGGCGAGCGCGGCACCGGGCTCGTAGGAGAGGTTGCCGCTCGTGCCGGGGACCGTGACCCCGGTCAGCAACGGCCAGCCCTGCAGGTTGAGGAGGAGTCCGTAGGCGTAGGAGGCGAGGATCCCGTACGCCGCCAGCAGCCCGATCTCGCGACGACCGCTCGCGCGTGGCAGGAGTCCGGCTCCCATCGCGACCCAGGCCGCGCCGAGCATCTGATAGGGCAGCCACGGCCCGACGCCGGCGGTGACCAGCGCGGCGACGAACAGGCTCGTGCAGCCGAGCACGAAGCCGAAGGCGGGCCCGAAGACCCGGCCTCCGAGGATGAGCATGAAGAAGACCAGCTCGACCCCGCCGGTGCCGGCGGAGACGGCGCGCAGGACGGCCTCGATCGCACTGAGCACACCGAGGATCGCGATCATCCGGGTGTCGATCCCGCCCACCGCGAGCTCGCTGAGCAGCACGACCAGCATCAGCGGCAGCAGTGCGAGGAAGATGAACGGCGGCTGCACCCGCTCGTAGCCGTGGAGCAGCAGCGGCCAGGCGAACATCATCAGCCCGGCCACCGAGATGATCGCGAGCAGGAGAGCCGTGCGGGGAGAGAACCTGATCATCCCTCCCCCACCGCCTCGACGATCTCGCGCACGTTCAGCCAGCCCAGGCCGAAGACCTTGCTCACCTGGGGAGCGAAGGCAGGCGACTCGGCGGTGACGCTGCGTACGTCGCCGGCGGAGACCACCTCGCCGTCGGCGAGCACCACGACGTCGTCGGCGGCCTGGGCGACGAACTCGACGTCGTGGGTCGCGACCAGGATCGCCTTGCCCGCGCCGGTGAGGTCGCGAAGGATCTCGGACAGGGCATGCTTCGCGGCGTAGTCGAGGCCGCGGGTGGGCTCGTCGAGGAGCACGACCGGCGGGTCGGCGCTCAGGATCAGTGCCAGTGCCAGGGCGAGGCGCTGACCCTCGGAGAGGTCGCGCGGGTGCTGGTCGTCGGGGATGCCCGGGACGAGGCTGTCCAGGATCTCCCTGGTCCGTGGGCCGCCGGCGTCGCACTCCTCGGCCACGGTCTCCAGGTAGAGCAGGTCCGCCGCGCTCTGCGGCAGCAGGCCCACGAGCGCGCGTCGCGCCTCGGGGTCGAGCGTCTCCGGATCCTTGCCACCGACGTCCACCGAACCGGCCAGGCGCTTCTGGGTGCCCTGCAGCGACCACAGCAGCGTCGACTTGCCCGAGCCGTTTCGTCCCATCAGGGCCGTCACCCGCCCTGCGGGCAGTCGGATCGAGACCTCGTGCAGGACCGGCGTACGCCCTCGGGTGACGGTGAGCGAGCGGGCGCTCAGGGCCACGGCGTCGGTCATCTCGAGATGACCGACGCGGTCGGCAAGCGCCACCCCCCGCGCCCGCCGCCTCGCATCCCGCACCGTGAGCGGCAGCGGCGACCAGCCGAGCTGGCGGCCGAGCTCGACGAGCGGCGGCACGACGGGCGAGTCCTCGAGGATGTCGGCGGGGTCGCCGACAGCGACGGAGCCGTCGCCGACGAGGAGCGCGATCCGGTCGGCGAAGGGTACGACGCGCTCGAGGCGGTGCTCGGCGAGGACCACGGAGGTGCCGAGGTCGTGCACGAGCCGGGTGATGGTGGCGAGCACGTCCTCGGCGGCGGTGGGGTCGAGGGCGGAGGTGGGCTCGTCGAGCACGACCACCCGCGGGTGGGTGGTGAGCACGGAGCCGATCGCGACGCGCTGCTGCTGCCCGCCCGAGAGCGTACGCAGCGACCGCTGCCGCAGCTCGGCGATGCCGAGCAGGTCGAGGGTCTCCTCGACCCGGCGCCGCATGGTCGCCGGCGGGAGCCCGAGCTGCTCCATCCCGTAGGCCAGCTCCTCCTCGACCGTGTCGGTGACGAAGCCGGCCACCGGGTCCTGACCGACGTAGCCGATGATCCCGGCGCGCTCGCGCGGCGGCGTACGGATGATCGAGGCGCCGTCCAGCAGCAGGTCACCCTCCAGCACGCCGCCGGAGAAGCGGGGCACCAGGCCGGCGATGACGCCGAGAAGCGTCGACTTCCCGGAGCCGGTGGGGCCGGAGACGAGCAGCAGCTCGCCCTCCTCGATGGTGAGATCGACGTCCTTGAGCACGTGCTCGGAGGAGTCGGGCGGGGTGAACGTGATCCCTCGCAGCTCGATCATGCGGCTGTCTCCTCCTCGACGAGTGATGCCGGCACCGGCGCGGCGACCGCCGGGACCAGCCCGACGAGCACTCCTGCCATGGCCGTCAGCGTGACCCCGGGCGCGGTGCTCACCCCGGGAAAGGCCACCGGGACCTGCGACCGGGCGACCCACCAGCCCACGACCGCGACCAGCACGCCGCTCAGCGCCACCACGACCTCCGGCCAGCGCCACCGGTCGGGCCGGTAGACGGTCCGCGACACCCGGCGACCGGCCAGCCTCAGCCCGATGGCCGCGGAGCCGACGCCGAGCACCAGCATGGTGGCCGCCAGCCAGCCGGGCGTGGTCCCGTCCAGCACCGCGTAGACGCCGGCGCAGAGACCCACGAGCGAGACCAGCATCAGCCCCGAGGTGACCCGCCTGGTGGCAGCCGGGATCCCGGCCGTACGTCCGTAGCCGCGTGTGTCCATGCCGGCCGCCAGCGCCATCGACCGCTCCAGGGCGTCCTCGAGCACCGGCACCAGGAAGCGGCGCAGCCGCTTGACCCTTCCGGTCGCCCCTGCCCGCAGCCGCTGCGCGGCGCGGACCCGCTGCACCGACTCGGCCAGCTGGGGCAGCACGGTCACCGCCACCACCACGGCGGTGCCGATCTCGTAGAGCGCGGGCGGCAGCGACCGCAACAGTCGCTTCGGGTTGGCCAGTGCGTTGGCCGCACCGACGCAGATCACGATCACACCGAGCCGCATACCGTCGTAGAGGCCCGCGAGCAGCGCCTCGCGGGTGAGCGGCCCGAGCAGCCGGATCCCGAGCACCCAATCGGGAAGCGGGATCTCGGGCAGATCGATGAGCACATGACCCGGCACGGCGCCCAGGAGCACCCTGAAGAGCACCCGGGTCGCGACGATGAACAGGGCGAGGCCGACGTAGAGCCGGAACGCCTTCGCCCACGGTTGCTCACCGCGACGGGCCGCGACCACGACCGAGACCACCCCCACCAAGAGCAGGAGCAGCAGCGGGTTGGTGGTGAAGGAGGCGTACGCAGCCAGCCCGATCGCCCACACCCACCAGGCGACGGGGTGCAGATCACGGGGCAGGCGCGCGATCGCGGCCTCGCGAATCAAGGTGCTCATCGGACCGCCTCCGTAGCGCATGCGCCAGGGTACGGACGCGGTCCGATGAAAGATCCATTGTTCGCTCGCTGACGCTCGCTCATCGCCGACGCCACCAGACGACACCGGCGACGGAGAAGAGGGCGAGGATCCCGGCGGGAGCGACCCAGACGGGCAGCTGCCGGGGCTCGGAGGTCGAGTCAGAGGGTGAGTCCTCCGGAGATGACTCCGGCGACGGGCTTGAGGGCGCCCCCACAGCATCCCCAAGCACCGTCGCCGGAGCGGTAACGACATCGTCGTCTATCCACGTGAACGCAACACCCTGCCCGGAGGTCACGCTGATTTCGGTAACATTTCTGGAGGCATAGCTCCAGGCCCCGGATTCGTCGGTGACCCACAGGGACCAGTAGGCGTCGGCGGGAGGCATCTGGGCACAGCCGGCGGTCTTCGGCCGGCCGTCGACACGGCAGACGACGCTGGGCATCGAGGTCACGTAGGTGAGCGGATGCCCTGCCTTCTCGAAGAGGTCGGCACCGGTGTCGCCCTCCTCGGGCCGGACGCAGGTGACCTCGGGGTCGCCGCCCAGCGCGTTGGGCTCGACGACGACGGTGACGCCGTCACATGCCTCTGCGGCAGAAGCCGAAGCCGGGGTGAGGACGGGTGCGGTGGCCCCGGCGAGGATCGCCAGGGCCACCATCGCGGACCGTAGGCTCAGCACGCGGTCTTCGTGGTCGCGTCCTTGGGCAGGAAGACGAGGGATGGCAGCGCCTGGGCGGCCGCGAGGCGGTACATCCCCTCGGACTCCTTGGTCAGCCCCTTGGTGTTGCCCTCGGCCAGGGCGGCGTCGTCGTAGGCCACCGCCCCGATGTCGTCACCGCAGGTCACGACGTGCTCGGAGACCCAGGTCGCGGCCTTCTCGGCAGCATCGGTCTCACCGGCGCGACCGAACGCCCACCCGGCCAGGCCGGTGGTGTTGGAGTTGGCGATGTTGCCGGTCGCCGCCTTGAACGAACCGTCCTCCGCCTGGGTCTCCTTCAGCCACTCGACGCCAGCCTCGACGGCCTTCTCGGCCTCGGGAGAGGCGACCGAGGACAGCGCGATCAACGCGAACGCGGTGGCGTCGGCATCCGGAGCGGCCTTCGGGTCACCGTCGCAGGTCTGGTCGGCGGCCGCGGGGTCAGCCGTGAACGTGACCCGGAACCAGCCCTCCTCGCACTGCTGCCCGGCCAGGAAATCCGCGGCGGCGGTGGCCTTCTTGCTCTCGGCGTTGCTCAGTGCCCAGACGGCGTACGACTGCCCGATGGTGTTGGAGTAGTCGGCCGCCTCCTTGTTCTCGGGGTCGAGCTTGTCGGCGATGCGGCCGTTCTCACCGACGGTGCCCTCGAGCTGCTTCAGCAGACCGGGGTCGGAGGCGTCGATGTTCTGCTGGAGGACGAGCGCCTTCGCGGTGGCCCCGGCCGAGGTCACGGTGCCGAACCCGGGCGAGGTGTAAGCCGACTTGTTCTCCATCACGGCCGCGGCGATCGTGGCGATCTCCTCGTCGTAGCCACCGACCTCGGCCAGCGCGATCCCGATGTCGGCGCTGAGCCCGAAGTCGTCGGTGCCGTACTGCGCGTTGCGGGCCACACCCTTCGGCGCCTGGGCGACGAGCCAGTCGGCCACGGAGGTCGACACCTTCGCGTCGTAGGTGGGCTTCTCCCCCTCCTCGACGGCCTTCTCGCCGCAGCCGGCGAGCGAGGTGAGGGCGAGGGCGGCGGCGATGCCACCGATGACGGTCTTCTTCATGGTTCCTTCCGCGCTGTTCGTCGGGAAGGCCCAGGGCCGACCCGCTGCTTTCCACGACAGCGTCAGGTCAGTACGCGCCCGTCGGCAGGTGCTCCGGCTCGCCCAGGACCCGATGTCCTGGGCCTACGGTTGCGGGTCAGCGCCGGGATTCGACCGGCTTCCCCCACCACGGCGTGTGTTGATTGAGGCTCTGCTTGATTCGGGGGTCATCTTATGCCGGGTCGTCCCTGCTTGCGGGATCGCCGTCGAGCAGTCACTCTGTCCCCATGCGCCACAGGATTCTCGGCCTTGTCGCAACCTCGATCTCGGCCACCGTGCTCTCCCTCTGCCCAGCCACGACGGCCGTCGCGGCACCGGCTCGAACCTCGGTCACGTACGCCGATCTGGTTGCCATGTTCGGCGACAAGGTCGGTGACAGGAAGACCGTCGAGACCGGGCTGCCGACCCTCAACCGGGCCATGTCCGACGCCCGGATCACGACCTCCTACCGGCAGGCGGCCTACCTGGCCACGCTCGCCAACGAGAGCTCCTTCCACCACGACGCCAAGGGCCCCCACGACAAGCGGAAGTACGCCGGCCGCGGCTACATCCAGCTGACCGGCGAGGCCAACTACACCGACGCCGGCGCCTACTTCGGCATCGACCTTCGCCGCCGCCCCGAGCTGGCCCGGTCCCTGGACCACAGCGCGCCGATCTCGCGGTGGTACTGGACCGTCGCCCGCGATATCAACCCGCTCGCCGACGCCCTCGAGATGGGCAAGGTCAACGCGGCGATCGGCTATCCCGCCAACAAGGAGGAGGACGCCGAGCGCTGCCGCGACTTCAAGGCCGCGCTGAAGCACCTCGACGGCTCGGTTCCCAAGGGGATCGACTGCACCCGCCCGAAGCCGAAGAAGGCAGACGACCAGGACCTCACCGCGGACGCGTCCTAGACCTGCAGACGTACGTCACTTCTTGTTGCGCTTGTCGCTGACCGCGATCGCCGAGGTGCCCTCGTCCTTGAGCTCGAAGAGGTCGATCGCCTTGATGAGCTTGGTCCAGGTGGCGTAGCCGTAGTTGCGCGGGTCCTCGGAGGACTGGTTGCGGATGCGGGAGACGACCGTGCCGACCAGGGCCCAGCCGTCGTCGTCGGCGGCCGCGGCGATGGAGTTGCGCAGCAGCTGGATCAACCGGGCGTTGCGCTTCAGGACCTGTCCCGTGGTCGCCGAGGAGGACTGCTTGCGGGCGGGGGTGGCGCCGGCCTCGGAGTCGGTGTCGGTCTCCTCCTCGGAGCCGCCGAGCTTCTCGACCACGGTGAACCGGGTGCAGGCGCTCTTGAACGGGGCCGGCGTCTTCTCCCGGCCGTAGCCGTAGACGGCGCGCCCCTTCTCGCGCAGGTAGTGCACCAGCGGGGTGAAGTCGGAGTCGGAGGAGACCAGCGCGAACGCGTCCGGGATCGCCGCGTGCAGCAGCTCGACGGCGTCGATGGCGAGCGCCATGTCGGAGGCGTTCTTGTGGGCGGTCAGGTCGAACTGCTGCATCGGCCGGATGGCCGCGTCGTGCAGCTCCTCGATCCAGCCCTTGAGCTCGGGCTTGGTCCAGTTCCCGTAGGCCCGCCGGATGGTCACCTCGCCGTACTCGGCCAGGTCGTTCAGGATCGCGTCGATCTTGGCCGCTGGGGCGTTGTCGGCGTCGATGAGCAGGGCGATACGAAACGGCTCGGTCACGCCGGACAGTCTGCCAGTGCCACCCACCGCCGAGTCGGCTCATCGTGACCAAAACCGCCGCCGAGTCGGCCCGTCATGACGGGCC
>NZ_JBHVKJ010000066.1:0-16164 GCF_042798275.1 Nocardioides sp. NPDC057767
AGTTTCGTCGCCCACAACTACAGACTCGGCCGCCAGAACTACCTATTCGGCGAGGGTTTGGGCCAGCGCGAGGAGGTCGCGGTCACGGCCGGGCGCGGCGACGAGGCAGAGACCGGTGGGGAGGTTGGTCGGGGTGCGGACGGGGATCGAGACGGCGGGGAGGCCGGCGATACCGGCGATGCAGGTGAGCCGGAGGGTGTTGTCGCGAACGCCGGCGGCATCGGTCGCGGTCGGTGCCACCGTCGAGGCGCTCGGGTAGGCGAGGACGCGGTCGCCGACGACGTCGAGGATCTCCGCGCGGGCCTGGGAGAGGACGGCGCGCGCCTCGTCCGCCTGCTTCCGGGTCACCGTTCGAGCCATCTCGAAGCGACCACGCACGGCCTCGCCGAGCGTGTCCAGCCGGGTCTCGAGCCAGGCACCGTGCGCCTGCCACGCCTGGTAGGCCTGACCGGTGACGAACGCTTGGCGCCACTCGTCCAGCCTGGCGGGCTTCCAGGCCAGCGGTTTGGCTTCGGGCAGGGCCTCGCTCACCGCGGTGGCGACGTCCTCCGCGGCGAGCGCGACCAGCGACGGCACCAGGTGGATGTCGTCCACGGATGCGGGCGAGGAGGCAGACTCCGGCAGCAGTACGTCACCCACCGCCTGCAGCAGGAACGCCGAACGCGTCATCCACCCGACGGTGTCGAAGGCCTTGGCGAGCGGAAGCATGCCCTCGCGCGAGACGGCGCCGTGGGACGTACGGATGCCGTAGAGGCCCTGGTAGGCGGCCGGCACCCGGATCGAGCCGCCGGTGTCGCTCCCTAGCCCGATGGAGGCCTGGCCGAGCGCGACCGCGGTGGCCGATCCGGACGAGGAGCCGCCGGGGATCCGGTCGGGTGCCTTCGGATTCGGCGGGGCTCCGTAGTGGGCGTTGAGCCCGGAGAGCGAGTAGGCGAACTCCTCGGTGCGCGCGATCCCGCGGATCGACGCCCCCGCGTCCAGCAGCGAGGCCACCGCGGCGGCATGGGACGAGGCGACGGGCGCCTGCTCCAGCCACGCCGGGCTCCCGGCACCGACCGCGAACCCGGCGACCGCGAAGAGGTCCTTGACCGCCACGGTCTCGCCCGAGAGCGCGCCGTCGGCGGTGTGCGAGGAGACCAGCGGGTCGCCGACGACCCGCCAGATCCGGCTGTCGAGGGCGGGGGCAGGCGCGGAGACATGGGCCGCAGTGACCTGCCAGCCGCCGTACTCGATCCGCACCGGGTCCCGTGCCCACAGCTGCGTCTGCAGCCCGCGTCCACCTCGGTCGAGCTCCGTGACGGCCACGACCAGCGCGTGGTCCTCGTCGATCACCTGCACGTGCGTCTGCACGATGCGCCGCTTGGGGGCGCCGCCGCGCGCCCCGTGGAGGGCCGCGATCTGCTCGTGGCCGACGAGGAGTCCGGCGGCATCACCGCGCAGCGTGGTGGGGGAGTCGGCGAAGAGCGCGTCGAGAGCGGCGACGTCGTCGGACATCAGCGCGCTCTCGTACGCCCGGAAGGCCTGCAGCAGCCCGTGCGGGACAGGCTTGAGCTCAGTCATGGGTGAAGTCTGCCCTGATCCGGTCAGAGAACCAGCGAGAACCCCAGCAACACTCCGATCACCAGCAGGGCCCCGGCCAGGACGAACCCCGCGGAGAACGCCGGCAGCGGTCGCCGCTCCCGCATCGCGCGCTCGACCCGTGCCCAACGGACCATCGCGAAGACCGTGCACAGGATCGCGGTGAGCACCAGGAGGAGGATGACGCCGGTGCGTACGCCCTCGCCGGCCGGCACCTTGAACGAGTGCAGCGCGACCGCACCGGCCAGCAGGCCGAGCACGGTGCGGGCCCAGGCCAGGAACGTACGCTCGTTGGCCAGGGTGAACCGGGGATCCGGCTCGGAGCCGTGGTCGTAGACCCAGTGCGGGTGTCGGGGGTCGGTCATGCCCCCATCGTCCACCACATCGGGTACCGATCTAGATTATTACCCATGGGTAATAGGGAACAGGCCGAGTTCGATCGCGACATCGCGGTCCGCAGGACCGACGACAGGACGTACGCAGCCGAGCTCGCCCCCGGTTGGGTGGTCGGCGGCGGGGTCAACGGCGGCTACCTGCTCGCGGTCATCGCCAACGCACTGCGGGCGCACCTGCCGAGCCACCCGGACCCGATCGTGCTGAGCGCGTTCTACGCCAGCGCGAGCACGCCGGGACCGGCGGAGATCCGGATCGAGACCAAGCGCGACAAGGGCTCGCTCGCCATCGCCACTGCCGAGCTGTGGCAGGGCGAGGACCTGCGGATCACCACCACGGCGACGTACGCGGACCTCGACGGTCTCCACGCCAAGAGCAGCGGCTTCGAGCGGGTCAGCGCGACCGAGCCGGAGCTGCCGCCTCTGGAGGAGTGCCTCTCCTCGACCACGGCGCCCGAGGAGGTCAAGGAGTTCGTGCCGATGCTGGACCGCTACGAGCTCTGCGTGCCGAAGGAGCAGTTCGTCTGGGGTGGCGCGGCACCGACCGGCGAGGCGGTCTTCACCGGGTGGTTCCGCCACCACGACCGGGAGCCCGACCCGCTCTCGCTGCTGCAGGTGCTCGACGCGCTCCCGCCGGTGACCTTCGGGCTCGAGCTGCCGGGCTGGGCGCCGACCCTGGAGCTCACCTGCCACATCCGCCACAAGCCGGCTCCGGGCTGGCTCAAGGTCACCCACTTCTCACGCAACCTCTCGGGCGGCATGTTCGAGGAGGACTGCGAGATCTGGGACTCCGCGGGGAGGCTGGTCGCCCAGGCGCGTCAGCTGGCTCGGCTGCCGCGCGCCTGACGGCTCAGCGCGGGGCGGTCACATCGGGGCGCAGCGGTCCTTCCCGCCGTACGCGTCCCAGTGCCACGCCTCGGCCGAGTACTGCTTCAGCCCGACGCTCAGTGCGGTCTTGTTGAGGAACCTCCACACCGCGCTGGACGGCTCGGAGGCCCGCGTCGCGCAGGTCTTGCCGCCGGTCACGCTGGGCTGCTCGAAGTCGATGGCGATGCCGAGCTGGTGCGATGAGTGGCCGGGCTGTGCGGTCAGGGTGTAGTCCCCGGCCTGGCAGCCGCCGGTGACGTCCTTCTGGCACAGCGCCTTCTGCTTCTTCATCGTCCGGAACGAGCTGCTCGCGACGAGGTCGATGCCCTGCTTCTCGGCCTTCTTGACCAGCGCCGCAGCGGCTCCGGAGATGCGTGCGTTGACGATGGTCAGGCCGTCGGAGCCGTCGATGAAGTAGGGGTCGCCCTTGGTGCTCTCGGTGCCGGTGTTGGGCAGCCCTTCGACCGCGCACAGCCGCACCGGGATCAGCTTGCCCTCGTCGTAGCCCTCGCCCTCGCCGAGATCCTTCGTGCCCGGTGCGCACACGAGCCCGGTCGAGTCGCTGCGTACGTCGCCGACCGGCCTCGTCGGCGCCGCGACCTCGAGCAGCTTGCCCTCCGTGGCACCCGCGGAGCGCTGGTCATGGGCCTTCACGGCCAGCTCGGCGAGATGGCCGGTCACGCCACCCGTCTCGGTGTCGGTCTGGGTGGACCCCGGTGCCGACTTCGGGACGTCGTCGGGGCAGGTCGCGACCGACTCGCTGAGCGGCTTCTGGGTGCCGGCCGCAACGGTGATGGTCGCGCACACGACGGTGGTGTGGTCGCGCTTGGCGTAGGTGTCCTGCCAGGTCCGGTAGCCCGCGACCGTGAACGTGTTTCCGGCAGGGTCGGCCTGCAGCGTACGCAGTCCCAGGCCCTCGCCGTAGGCGCCCGGCTGCTCGAGCCAGGTGCCGATGTCGTCCGCGGTCACCTCCCAGCCGACGCTGCGCAGCGACGCCACCGCCACCGACAGGTCGCTGCCGACGCCGGCGAGGTCGTCGGTCGTGGTCTGCTCCCACTTCTGCAGCTGCTCGTAGAAGTCGTACGCCCCGTAGCCACCGACCCCGACCAGCGCGAGCACCAGCAACCCCGCGAGCACCTTCGGCCAGCGCCGCTTCTTCGGTGGCTCCGGACCGAACCGTCCGGGGCCGAAGCCCTGTGGGTAGCCCGGTGGCTGCTGGCCCGCGTAGGGCTGCTCCGGATAGGGCTGCTCGGGGTAGGCCTGCTCCGGATAGGGCTGCTCGGGGTAAGGGTTCTCGAGGTAGGGATTCTCGGGATAGTGCTGTTCCGGGTACGGCTGCTGGCCGTAGGACTGCTGTTCCGGCGGGTAGGGCCTCTGCTGGGCCGGAGGGTGGCGCCGCTCCTGCTCCGGGTAGGGCCGCTGCTCCGGGTAGGGCCGCTGTCCCGAAAAGCGCTGCTCACCCGGGTAGGGCTGTCCCGGACGAGGCTGATGCTGTCCCGGATGAGGCCGCTGCTGGCCGGGGTGCGGCTGCCGTGGACCCGGGTAGGGCTGCTGTCCCCGGGGCCGCGGGCGAGGCTCGCCGGGCCGGCGTGGCGGCCACTGCTGATCGCTCATGACAGGGCCCCGGACGAGGGCAGGCAGGCGATGAGCAGAAGAGGGCGGGGCACGGCGTTGCAGCGTACCCAAGAGACCCCACTTTCTGGGCCTCTAGGGAACAATCTCACACGTGAACACCCCCAAGACCGTAGTGGCCGCGGCGATCCTCAGCGCCGACGGCAAGCAGGTGCTGGCCGCGCGGCGTACGTCCCCGCCCACGGCCGCCGGACGCTGGGAGCTCCCCGGCGGGAAGGTCGAGGAGGGGGAGACACCCGAGGCGGCCCTCGTCCGGGAGATAGGCGAGGAGCTCGGCTGTCTGATCGAGGTGCTCGACTGGATGCAGGGTGAAGCGCCCATCGGCGAGAGCCACCGGCTGATCGCCGCCACCGCCCGGGTGGTCGCGGGGGAGCCGCGACCGCGTGAGCACGACCAGGTCCTCTGGCTCGCAGCCGAGGACCTCGACTCGGTCGACTGGCTGGAGCCCGACCGCCCGTTCCTCGATGCGCTCCGCCACGTACTCGGCATGCCCCAGGACGCCACCCTGCGCGGCATCTTCTTCGAGGAGGAGGACGCCCGGACGGCCGCGGCGACCCTCGAGCGCGAGGGCTGGACGGCCCGGGTCGGCCGCGAGCGCTACCAGGGCGAGGACGACGACGAGGACCACCCGTGGTCGGTGGAGACCGACGCCCCCGTGATGGTCCTGGAGCTGCTGGTCGACGAGTACGACGGCTGGCTCGACATCCCCGAGGAGGCGCCGGACGACTCGATAGCCCCCGAGCCCGTCGAGCTCCCCGACAACCCCAAGCGCATCAAGCGGCCCGATTTGGGGAACTCCTAGGATCTGTTTCGTGACCTCACAGAAGAGCCTGCTGCTCGTCCACGCCCACCCCGACGACGAGACGATCGCTACGGGGGCAACCATGGCGAGGTATCTCGCCGAGGGTGCTCGCGTCACCCTGGTGACCTGCACCGCCGGTGAGATGGGCGAGATCCTGGTGCCCGAGCTGGCACATCTCGCTGCCGACCGGGACGACGCCCTGGGCGAGCACCGCCGCGGCGAGATCGAGAACGCGATGGCCGCCCTCAGGGCGCCCGACGGCAACGAGGTCGACCACCGCTGGCTCGGTGGCTTCGGCAGCTACCGCGACTCCGGCATGACCTGGAGCCAGGACCGCACCCACGCGCTGCCCGATCCCGACGCCCGCGAGAACGCCTTCTGGTACGCCGACCTCACCGAGGCCGCCGACCACCTCGTCACGATCATCCGCGAGGTGCGTCCGCAGGTGCTGGTCACCTACGACGAGTTCGGCAACTACGGCCACCCCGACCACATCCAGGCCCACCGGGTCGCGACGTACGCCGCCCATCTCGCCGCCGTCCCGACCTACAAGAAGGAGCTCGGCGAGGCCCACGAGATCGACCGGATCTTCTGGACCGCTCTCGCGGAGAGCTGGCTGCGGGAGGGTCTGCGGGCGGCCCGGGATTCGGGGGACGCGGAAGCCCTCGGCGGGATGGACCCCGAGGGCCCGCTGCCGATGGCCACGCCCGACGTCGACATCGCCGCCGCGATCGACGGCACCACCTACGCCGACCAGAAGGTCGCCGCGATGCGCGCCTATCCCACGCAGATGGACATGGAGCAGGGCATGTTCGCGATGACCAACAGCCTCGGCACGACCGCCTGGTCCCACGAGCACTTCCGGATCGCCAAAGGACGCGTCGAAGGGGACAGCCTGACCGACCTCTTCGCCGGGTTGTGAGACCGCTCGGCGGCGGGCTGGCGGGCCTTCTCCTCGGCGTCGTCATCGGGGTGGCGGCGGTCGCCGTCCATCCGTGGTGGTGGGGACTGCTGCTCGCGGTGGCGGCGTCCTCGGCCGCGCTGCTGGCTCTCCCGCGCGGCGCCTGGCGGATCTCGTACGCAGCGGCCTGGGCGATCGTCGTCGCCCTGGCCGCGACCCCGAGGCCGGCGGGCGGGTATGCCGTCGCGGGCGACCTCGAGGGATACCTGATGATCCTCTGGGCCGTACTGATGATCGTGGTGGCGACTGCGACTGTCTCGAAGGCTGTTCCGCAGGGCGAACGGACCCATCCCGGAAAGTGACGAACGTCCCAAGATGGGCTACGGGTTCGGCCTAGGGGGGTATAGGTCCTAGGCTCTCCCGCATGTCCCATGAGCCCGAGGCCTTCAAGGCCCCCGAGCCCGCGAAGCGAACTGACGCGGCCGGGTCCACCGCCAGCCAGACTGGCGCGGACGATGCTGCCATCGAGACGATCATGATCCCGCAGATCGAGATCGACGCCCGGGTTGCCGAGTCCACCGGTGCCAAGCCGGTGGCCAACGTGCCCGATGACGAGCCCGACGGCGCGACCAGGATCGTCGCCCCCGGGATGGACTTCGACGACGACGTCGCCGAGGAGACCCTGCTGCGGAGCACGATGCTGCGCTCGGAGCTGCCGAAGCGAGGGGAGCTGCCCAAGGAGGACAACTTCCTGTTCGTCTCGAAGAACCGGAAGTTCGCCCCGGAGCCGGACGCCGCCGACGCGGCCCCCGACCTGGCTGACGACGCGGCCACCGAGGTCGCGTTCGACAGCCAGGCCCGGGACGTCCCCGACTTCGACGACGAGCCGCTCGAGGCGACCGTCATGGGCGTCGGGCCGTTCGTCGTGGACGAACCGGCCCCCGCCGACCCCTTCGAGCCAGCCTTCGGGCAACCCGACTACGCCCAACCCGACTACGCCCAGCCGGTCCCGGCCGAGGGCAAGAACCTCGGCACGGGCGCCAAGGTCGCTGTCGCGGTCGCCGGCGGCTTCGCCATCCTGGCCTTCGCCGGCTGGGCCGCTGCGTACGCGGTGGCCGGGGACAAGATCTCCGAGGGCACCACGGTCGCCGGTGTGGACATCGGTGGCATGACGGCGGCGGAGGCGACGCCGCTGCTCAACGAGAAGTTCGCCGCCGCCCACAGCCAGCCGATCATCGTGACCGCCGGCGAGAGCACCACCGAGGTCAACCCGGCCGAGGCCGGCCTGAGCTTCGACGCCGAGGCGACGATCGAGAAGATCGACGCCGGACACAGCTGGAGCCCGGTGAAGCTGTGGAAGCACTTCACCGGCGGTGGCGAGATCGAGCCCGTCATCAAGTCCGACGACAAGCTGATCGCCAAGGTCGCCGCGAAGGTGAACAAGCGCGCCGGCACCCCCTTCAAGGACGGCGACGTCGTCATCAAGAAGGGCAAGATCAAGACCACCCAGCCGGTGGCCGGCGAGGGCGTCGGCGACGACGCGCTCCGCACCGCGCTCGCCGGCCAGCTGCTGGTCGAGGGCGACCGCAAGGCCGACGTAGCTCTCGAGGAGCTCACCCCGGACGTCGACGAGGCCGACGTCCAGGAGGCGGTCGAGAAGGTCGCCACCCCGGCGGTCTCCGGGCCGATCACGCTGAAGTTCGAGAAGACCCCGGTGGAGCTGTCCCCGAAGGAGTTCGGCGACGCGATCCGGTTCGACCCCAAGGACGGCGAGCTGCAGGCCGCCGTCGCGCCGAGCAAGCTCAAGAAGGTGCTCAAGAAGGCCCTCGCCGACGACGCCGCGAAGCCGGTCGACGCGACCGTCGAGATGGTCAACGGCGCCCCGAAGGTCATCCCCGCCAAGCCGGGCGTCACCTTCAACCAGAAGGACCTGGAGGCGGTCTTCCTCGACGTCGTCACGGCGCCCGCTGGTGAGCGCACCGTCGAGGTGAAGTCGAAGGTCGCCAAGCCGAAGGTCACCACCGAGGAGGCCAAGTCCTGGGGCATCAAGGAGAAGGTCTCGACCTTCACCACCAACTTCCCCTACGCCGAATACCGCAACGTCAACATCGGCCGCGCCGCCGAGCTGGTCAACGGCACCGTGCTCGCGCCGGGGGACACCTTCTCGATGAACGGCATCGTCGGAGAGCGCACCGCTGCGAACGGGTTCACCAAGGGCTGGATGATCCAGAACGGCGTCTTCCGCGAGGACTACGGCGGCGGCGTCTCGCAGATGGCGACGACCACGTTCAACGCGATGTTCTTCGCCGGCCTCCAGGACGTCGAGCACAAGGCGCACTCGCTCTACATCGACCGCTACCCGATCGGCCGCGAGGCGACCGTCGCCTGGCCGACGCTCGACCTGAAGTTCAAGAACAACACCAAGTACGGCGTGCTCATCCGCTCCTCGGTCAACCCCGCCAGCGGCAGCAGCCAGGGCTCGGTGACCGTCGAGATGTGGTCCACCAAGATCTGGGACATCAAGGCCCGCACCGGTGAGCGCTACGACTTCAAGTCGCCCGGCAAGCAGAAGATCACCGACGGCAACTGCGAGAACACCGTCGGCGCGCCGGGCTTCTCGATCAACGTCTGGCGCGACTTCTACGACGCCGCCTCCGGTGCGAAGGTCGATACCCAGACCTTCAAGACCACCTACATCCCGCAGGACGAGGTCGAGTGCACCGACGAGTCGGAGAAGCCGCCGCCCCCCGCCGACCCCAACTGACACACCCGCTGGTCGAGCCGCCGGAGCCGCTAGGCGGAGGCGTGTCGAGACCAACACGGTCGCTGACTGTGTTGGTCTCGACACGCTCGCTGGCGCGAGGGTCTGAACGAAGTGGCCCTCGACCGACGACTATGGGGTCAGGCGGGTCAGGTCCCGCGGGAACAGGGTGACCTCGCGGATGTTGACGGCTTCGACGAGGCGTGCGACCCACCGCTCCAGACCCAGCGCGAAGCCCCCGTGGGGTGGCATCCCGTGCGCGAAGGCCTGCAGATACGAGGCGTACGCCGCGGGCTCCTCGCCGCGTCCCCGGATCGCCTCCTCGTAGTCGGTGAGCCGGTGCAGACGCTGCCCTCCGGTCACCAGCTCCAGGCCGCGGAAGAGCAGGTCGAAGCTGTTGCTCCCGTCCCCTGGTGGTCGAGCCTGTCGAGACCAGGGGTGGGTGTAGAACGGCCGCTTCCGCATCGGATACCCCTCGACCGCGAGGAAGTCGGACCCGTACGTCTCCTGAGCCCATGCCCCGAGCGCGCGCTCGTGCTCGGGCGCCAGGTCGGGCTCGTCCGCTGGAGCACCGACCAGCTCGAGCGCCTCGGTGAAGTGGATCACCGGGATCTCCGGCGGCACCACGGGAAGCTCGACGCCGAGCCGTTCGACCGCGCCGGCCGCGTACGTCTCTATCCCTGCCCGCATCCCGGCGACGACCTCGCGCAGCACCGCGAGCACGTCGCGGTGGTCGCGGACGAAGCCGAGCTCGACGTCGAGGCTGACGTACTCGGCCAGGTGGCGCACCGTGTCGTGCGGCTCGGCCCGGAAGACCGGCCCGACCTCGTAGACCCGCTCGAAGATGCCGACCAGCTGCTGCTTGTAGAACTGCGGCGACTGGGCGAGATAGGCGGGCCGCCCGAAGTAGTCGATCTCGAAGACGTCGGCGCCCGACTCGGTCGCCGACTCGACGATCTTGGGCGAGTGGACCTCGGTGAATCCGGCGTCGTCGAGCGTCGAGCGGAAGCCGCGCAGGGAGGCTGCGGCGAGCTCCCAGCGCGCCCGGACCACAGGATGCCGCCAGGTCAACGGCGCGTAGTCGAGCAGGGTCGGCAGCCCGGCTGCGAGGTCGGGGCGCCACAGCTCGACCGGCGGGGTGAGTGCCGGCTCGGAGAGCACGGTGACCGTCGGCGAGGTGATCTCGACACCTCCGGGGGCCTGCGGGTTGAGAGTGGCGACGCCGACCACTTCGACCGGCGTCTCCTCGGGTGGTGCCACCTGCCCATCGGCCGGCTTGATCACCACCTGCGCTTGGCCGCTGCGGTCGCGCAGCACCACGAAGGTCACGGCGGCGAGCTCGCGACGGCGGTGCACGTGGCCGCACAGCCGGACGGTGGTGCCGGGCGTGACCGAGGCGAGGTGGGCGGCGAGCGTACGGTCTATCGGTTTCATCGTTCCTCCAGGTGGCGAGGCCCTGGAGGTGTGGGCGGGGGCTAGGTCGCGGTGCCACCACACCTTCGCTGATGTTTCATCAGCCTCTCGTCGGTACGCCGCACGCGCGGGCGCCGCCGTGCCACGTGTGGCCGAGGGTCGTCACTCCTCAGCGGTGCCGCTGACGAGCGTAGATGTCACTCCGGGTGGCTCGCCAACGGGTTTCGGGTCGTGACGTCGATCACATCGGCTCGTTGAGTGGTTCATGCGTCCATTTCTGATGGGTCTGATCGCCGCCGCCGCACTCGTTCTCGCCCCGGTCTCCGCCTCTGCCGCGGGATCCGGCCGGACCGCGATCCCGCTGCCGGGATCGCCCTACGGCGACCCGGCCGGGTCCAACGACTGGGCGTGCGTGCCCTCGGCGCAGCGGCCGACGCCGGTGATCCTGGTGCACGGCACCTTCGGTGACCGCCGCTCGCTGCTGGACCCGATCTCGCTGTCCATGAAGCGGGCCGGGTTCTGCGTCTACTCGCTCGACTACGGCAACCGCGCCACCGGCGACATCCGGGACTCGGCCGCGCACCTGGGTGAGTTCATCGAGCGCGTCCGCGCGGCCACCGACGCGGACAAGGTCTCCCTGGTCGGTCACTCGCAGGGCGGCATGATGCCGCGCTACTACATCAAGAACCTCGGTGGCGCCGCCTACGTCGAGGACCTCATCGGCCTCGCGCCGTCCAACCACGGCACCTCGGTCATCCTGGACGAGGGCACCACCGAGGCCACCGGTCTCTGCCTGTCCTGCGCCCAGCAGGCCGCGGGCTCGCAGTTCCTCGCCGACCTGAACGCCGGCGACGAGACCCCGGGCGACATCTCCTACACCCAGATCGTCACCGCCACCGACGAGGTCGTCGTGCCCTACACCTCCGGCTTCCTGGCCGATGGTCCGAACACCACCAACGTACGCATCCAGGACGCCTGCGCCGCTGACCTCTCCGAGCACCTGCTCATCCCGATGAGCGTCTCCGCCATCGCGCTCACCCTCGACGCACTGACCCGTGAAGGCCCTGCCTCCCCGGCGCTGAAGACCTGCTGACCGCTGCGGTCACCAGATGGTGTGGATGGAATCGTACGCCTGCAGCCTGCTGTCCTTGGTCACGAGAGGAAGGTTCTCGAGCATGCTCTGAGCGGCGAGCATGCGGTCGAAGGGGTCGCGGTGATCCCAGTCGAGCTCTCCGGCGAGGCGCGAGTGGTTGAAATCCATCGGCAGCCGCTCCAGGACGTGAAGTCGGGTGCGGTCCTCGAAGGTGGCTGCCAGTGTGCCTCCGCCGGGAAGCTTGCTGAGCCGGGTCTTGGTGGAGATCTCCCAGAGGCTCGCTGCCGAGACGAACACCTCGGTGTCGATGTCGATGACGGCCTCGTAGGCGGTCTGGCTGAGTCGGTCGGGGTCGCTCACCAACCAGATGTAGGCATGTGTGTCGAGGAGGACCCGCTCATAGGTCTTCATCGAGCGAGCCCTCCCAGGCGGCGATCTCGTCGTCGGGGAGCGGGTCGAAGAACTCGTCGGGGACGCTCACGCGGAGGCCGCCGAGGATCCGTCTGGTCGGCCGCTCGATCGGCACCAGGCGCGCGATGGCGTGGTCGCCTCGGGCGATGATGACCTGGCCGCCCGCCTCGACCTCGGTGAGCAGGCTCGACAGGTGCGTCTTCGCCTCCTGAACCTTCACGACATGTGCCGCATCCATACGTCCACGGTAGGTTGGTCAACCAGGTTGGTCAACCCATGACCGTGCCCCGCTGAGGAGGACAGGATGCATCTGGACCTGGTCACGATCGTCGTTCCCGACTACGACGAGGCGGTGGTGTTCTTCCGCGACGTACTCGGGTTCGAGGTCGCCGAGGACGCCCCGTCGACCACGAACGACGGCCGCCCGAAGCGCTGGGTGGTCGTACGTCCGCCCGGTGGCGGCACCGGGTTCCTGCTCGCCCGGGCCGACGGCCCGGCGCAGACCGCGAGAGTCGGCGACCAGACCGGCGGCCGGGTGACGTTCTTCCTGCGTGTGGACGACTTCGGCGCCGCGTACGAGAGGCTGGTCGCCGCCGGGATCGAGCTCGTCGGACCGATCCGTGAGGAGTCCTACGGCACCCTGCAGGTCTTCCGTGATCCCTTCGGGAACCTGTGGGACCTGCTCGCGGGGTGACGCCCTACGGGGTGGGCGAGGAGTAGTAGCGGCAGCGGTGGTGCTCGGTGAAGCCGAGGGACTCGTAGAGGGCGAGGCCGGGGCCGTTGGTGGTCTCCACGTGCAGCCAGGCGGCCCGGGCGCCGCGCTCGGCACCCCACTCGAGCAGGGTGGCGAGGGCCTTGGTGGCGAGCCCCTGGCGCCGGTGCGACTCGGCGACCTCGAGGTCGTGGATCGCCAGCCAGTCGCGCTCCATCGTGCCCATGATCCGGGCGGTCTCGCCGAGGGTGATCAGCACCTGCGCGCCGTCGGTCCCGGCCACGGTCTCGACGCGGGCGTCCTCGACGGGCGGGGGCAGGATGCGGCGGGTGGCGGCGAGGCCGGCCAGCTGGAACTCGACGGTCACGTCCTCGACCCAGCCGCGCGCGACCAGGGCCTCCTCGGCCGCGGAGCCGACCTCGATCTTGGCGCGCGGTCGCTTGTGGCGGCTGCGGTAGTAGCTCTCGATCCGGTCGATCGCCGCCGCCAGCTCGATGCCGGGGTCGCCGATCGCCAGCGCCGAGTTGGGTCGCCGACGGACCGAGACCTCGTGGTCGAAGAGCACCCACTCGCCGAGGGCCTCGGAGGTGGTGCCGGGGAAGATCGCGGCGCTGAGCAGCTCGGCCTCGCGTACCCCGATCCGCAGTCGTACGTTGGGCCGCGGCGGCACCGGTTTGCCGGAGACGATCTCGGCGACCGGCACGCTCACCTGCTCCCCGGACTCGCGCTCGATGACGGCGGTGCCGTCGGCCCAGGACGTACAGACTCCGAGGATGTCGGTGAAGGCGGGGCCGCCCGTGGGGCCGGTCTCGCCCGGGACGAGGCGGCGGATGACGATCCGCTTGCCGACGACATGTGGTCCCAGGAGATGAGCAGGCACGGGGGGATACTAGGCTGTCCCCTGAAGGGCCAGTCGCGCCCCTCTGACTTTCGTGATACCCCGCTTGGAGGAGCCCCGAATGACGTACGTCATCGCCCAGCCCTGTGTTGACGTGAAGGACAAGGCTTGCGTCGACGAGTGTCCGGTGGACTGCATCTACGAGGGCAAGCGGATGCTCTACATCCACCCCGACGAGTGTGTCGACTGCGGCGCCTGCGAGCCGGTGTGCCCGCCCGAGGCGATCTTCTACGAGGACGACACCCCGGAGGAGTGGAAGGAGTACTACGACGCCAACGTCAAGTTCTTCGACGACCTCGGCTCGCCGGGCGGCGCCGCCCGCATGGGTGAGATCGACAAGGACCACCCGTTCGTCGCCGCTCTGCCCCCGCAGAACCAGGACTGATGATCCCGGTCTCACAGCGTCTGCCGGACTTCCCCTGGGACAAGCTCGTTCCCTTCAAGGAGAAGGCGTCGGCGCACGCCGGTGGACTCGTCGACCTCTCGATCGGCACGCCGGTCGACCCGACGCCCGCGGTGATCCAGAAGGCTCTCGCCGAGGCTGCCGACTCACCGGGCTACCCGACCACGATCGGCACGCCTGCGGTGCGTCAGGCCGCGATCGACTGGCTCGCGCGCAACCACGGGGTCTCGGGTCTTGGTCTGGACAACGTGCTGCCGGTGATCGGCTCCAAGGAGCTGATCGGCTCGCTGCCGCTGCATCTGGGTGTCGGTCAGGGTGACCTGATCGCCTACCCGGAGCTGGCCTACCCGACCTACGAGGTCTCCGCGGCCCTGGTCGGCGCCGACACCGTCGCGACCGACTCGCTGGTCGCGCTGGGCCCGAAGGCGCCGCGCATCCTGTGGATCAACTCGCCGTCCAACCCGAGCGGCCGGGTGCTCCCGGTGGAGCACCTGCGCAAGACGGTCGAGTGGGCGCGGGAGCGGGGCACGCTGCTGATCTCCGACGAGTGCTACATCGAGTGCGCCTGGGAGACCTCCCCGGTCTCGGTGCTGCACCCGGACGTGTGCGGTGGTTCCTTCGACGGTCTTCTCGCCGTCCACTCGCTCTCGAAGCGCTCCAACCTCGCGGGCTACCGCGAGGCCTTCGTCGCCGGCGACGCCTCGGTCCTCGGCGAGCTCCTCGCGGTCCGCAAGAACCTCGGCCTGATGATGCCCGGCCCGCAGCAGGTCGCCATGGTGACGGCGCTCGCCGACGACCAGCACGCCAAGGAGCAGCACGCCCGCTACGCCGCCCGGCGCACCAAGCTCAAGGCGGCTCTGGAGTCGGCCGGCTTCCGCATCGACCACTCCGAGGCTTCCCTCTACCTCTGGTCCACCCGTGACGAGGACTGCTGGGACACCGTCGAGTGGCTCGCCGAGCGAGGCATCCTCGCGGCTCCCGGCGCCTTCTACGGCCGCGCCGGCAGCCAGCACGTACGCATCGCCTTCACCGCGACCGACGAGCGCATCGACGCGGCCGTCGCCCGCCTGGCCGAGTGAGAGATCGCGCCGGGCGGGGTTTGCCCCGTACGTGAAGATGGGTGGCGTGAGCGCACAGCCGGGGACCCCGACGGGCCCGCCGACCATCCCGCCCCCGGGGCCGCGGCCTCCTACGCCGGGCCCTTCCGGGCCGAGGCTTCCCGAGCCGGCGCGCGAGGCGCTGCGGAAGTCGGCGCGGGAGGCCCGGAAGCAGCTGCGTCCGGTGCGCAAGCACCTCATCGTGCTCGGCATCGTGATCGCCGTCGCCCTGGTCTTCGCCGGCCTGCGGCTCCTCGGCGTCGGGATCAGCGGCATCCCGGTCCTCTCCCGTGAGGCGTGCACCGTCACCGCCGAGGGCGAGACCTACGATCTCTCCTCCGATCAAGCCGAACGCGCCTCGGCGATCGCCGCCCAGGCCGTACGCCGCGGGCTCCCCGCCCGGGCGGCCTCTGTCGTGCTGGCCGTCGAGCTCGCCGACCACTCGCTCAAACGGGACCCGGCCAAGGCGGCCGCCCTCTACGACCGGCTCTCCGGCGTCGCCGACTACCGCCAGCAGTCCGTCCCGGGCGTCGCCCAGCAGATCAGCAACGGCTCGCGTGACAGCTACCGGGGCGCCGAGCCGAAGGCACGGGCCCTGGCCTCGGCGCTGACCGGCAACACCCCCGAGGCGTTCTCGTGCGTCGTCAAGGGCGGTGCCGACGAGGCCTCGGACCAGCTCAGCGGTGCCGGACTCACCTCGCGTGCGGAGGCGCTGCGCGATGACGTACGCCAGGCCTACGGGCGCCTTTCCGAAGGCGGCTTCCAGCCCGGTGGAGTGACCACCGGACACATGGCCGGTTCGGCCCACTACGAGGGTCGCGCGGTCGACTACTTCTTCCGGCCCGTCAACGCGGGCAACAACATCAAGGGCTGGTCCCTGGCCCACTACCTCGTCGCCAACGCCGACCGCCTCGACATCGAGACCGTCATCTACGACGACCGCATCTGGACCAAGTGGCGCTCCGCCGCTGGCTGGCGCGACTACGAGGTCCCACCCCGCGGCGGCGACCAGGCCATCCTCGAGCACCGCGACCACGTCCACGTCGACATCGCCGACTGACCCCAGCCGAGTCGGTGGTTGTGGGCGCCGAAACCGTAGTTGTGGGGGTCGGAAGTAGAAGTTAGGGCCCCCCCACAAGTGTCTCGCCCGCCACAACAACCGGGACGGGGGGGGGGGGGGGGGAGGCGGGGGTGTCGACGATCT
>NZ_JBHVKJ010000066.1:16174-27738 GCF_042798275.1 Nocardioides sp. NPDC057767
GGGGGTGGGGGGGTTGGGGGCCCCCCACGCTGTGGTGGGGGTCCTCCACCTTCTCTTGCCCCCCCCCACAACTCATGTCTCGCCCGCCACAACTACCGACTCGGCGGGGAGGGTGGGTCAGGCGAGGGTGACGACGATCTGGTCGCTGGTGACCTCGGGGGTCTCGGCCCACTCCTCGTCCTTGCCGGCGGACCAGGTGCGTCCGTCGTACGCAATTGAGGTGGCGCCGAACTCGCTGGCCCGGGCGAGTACGTAGTGGGCGGCCGTCCAGCCGCCGCGCTCGCCGGTCTCGCCGGCATCGACCGGGATCACCACGGTTGAGCCCTCGACCCGAGCCCGGCCGACCATGCCGCCGAGCAGCTGGTTGACCTCGGTCTTCGTCGCCTGGGGCTTGCCGGAGCCCGCCTCGGGCTCGTCGATCCGGCAGGTCAGCGCGGCGGGGGAGTAGCCGCTGATCGCGGAGGCGATGGCGCGGCCCTCGCCCTCGTGGTCGGCGTACGCCTCGGGGTAGGCCGAGCGCTGCACCTCCTGCGCCGCCTCGGTGACCACCATGTCCTCGTAGCCCTCGATCTTCACGAGCGCGTCGTAGAACTTGTTGGTGGCGTAGACCGGGTCCTGGACCTGCTCCTCGGTGCCCCAGCCCATCGACGGGCGTTGCTGGAAGAGTCCGAGCGAGTCCCGGTCGCCGTGGCTGATGTTGTAGAGCTTCGACTCCTGGATCGCGGTCGCGATCGCGATCGTGGCCGCCCGCGCGGGCAGGCCGCGCTTGAGCCCCAGCGCGGTGATCACGGCCGCGTTGCCCATCTGCTCGGGGTCGAAGCGCGCCTCGTACTCGCCCGCGACCGCCGTGCAGTGCTGCAGGTCGGGGAGAAACGAGTCCAGCTTGTCCGTCGCGGCCCGGACCACCCAGTAGATGCCGCCGGCGATCACGCTGAGCACCACCAACGTGGTGAAAAACTTCTTCAACTCAGCACTCTGCTCTTCGGTGTTGGATCAATTGGCGTGGAGGGCGGCGTTGAGCTCGATGCCCTCGCCCTTCCACGGAACGGCCTCGATGGCGCCGCTGACCGAGTTGCGACGGAAGAGGATGTTGGAAGCGCCGGACAGCTCTCCGGCCTTCTTGACGGTGCCGTCCGGGAGCGTGACCTTCGTCCCGTACGTCACGTAGCAACCGGCCTCGACCACGGCGTCGTCGCCGAGCGAGATGCCGATCCCGGAGTTGGCACCGAGCAGGCAGCGCTGGCCGATGGAGATGACGGCCTTGCCGCCGCCGGAGAGCGTGCCCATGATCGAGGCGCCGCCGCCGACGTCGGAGCCGTCGCCGACGACGACCCCGCCGGAGATCCGGCCCTCGACCATCGAAGCGCCCAGCGTGCCGGCGTTGAAGTTGACGAAGCCCTCGTGCATCACGGTGGTGCCGGCGGCCAGGTGGGCGCCGAGGCGGACGCGGTCGGCGTCGCCGATGCGGATCCCGGACGGCACGACGTAGTCGACCATCCGCGGGAACTTGTCCACGCCGTAGACGGTGACGTGCTGGCCGGCGGCACGCAGCCGGGCGCGGGTGAGCTCGAAGCCCTCGACCGCGCACGGGCCGGCGCTGGTCCACACCACGTTGGTGAGCAGGCCGAAGATGCCGTCGAGGTTCTGCCCGTGCGGCTGCACGAGGCGGTGGGAGAGGAGGTGGAGACGCAGCCAGACGTCCTCGGTGGTCTCCGGCGCGATGTCGAGGTCCTTGACCTCGATGAGGGTGACGCGCTTGGTGACCTGGCGTACCTCGTCGGCGCCCTCGAGCGCGGTGAGCTCGGCCGGCGCCGTCGCGTCGGCGGGCTGGGTGCCCAGCTGCGGCGCGGGGAACCACACGTCGAGCACAGAGTTGTCGGCGGCGTACGTCACGAGGCCGAAGCCCCAAGCTGCATTCGTCACGGGGCGCAGTCTAGTGGCCGAGCCTGAGCGACCCCTTATCGACGGTCTCGACGTGCGAACATGGACGCGTGAGCAAGAAGAGCGCGCCGCCGGCGCCGCAGCTGATCCAGGCCGAGGACGGCACCTGGACCTTGGACATCCCCGGTGTGGCGAGCAGCAAGGGCCACCCGGCGCCGGAGTGGGCGATGGCCAAGGGCGTGGAGGTCGTACGCCGCGCCGCCTCGGACATCGTCCGCGGCTGGATCAACGGCAAGCCGGTCAGCGACGCCGAGAAGCAGGTGGTCCTGCTCGTCACCCGAGGTGACTCGCAGGTGTACGCCTGGCTCGACGCCGCCTTCGCCGACGACAACCCCCGCTAGACCGCTAGCAGCAGCGAGCCTGCGGGTTGTGCTCCTTCTCGTCCGCCCGGTGACGCTCGAACGCGCGCCGGGTCATCGGCTCGACGCCCTCGCGCTCGCACCGGGCGACGTAGTCGTCCCACTTCGCCTCCCCGGTCGCCTGGCGGAGCAGCCGCCAGGCGCCGGAGACACGCTCGGCCAGGCCACTCACGAGACCGCCCCCGTAGCGCAAGCGCCAGGATACGGGCGCGGTCGCGTGTGACGCTGTCGGTTCGCTCGCTTGCGCCCGCTCACGAGATCGACGCCTTCTGGGAGGCCTCCCACTCGCGTACGGCTTCCTTCTCCTCCTTGGTGGCGAAGAAGTCGGAGGGCGCGACGATCTTCGACTCGACCTTCGGCACCTCGGTGGTCGGCAGCGAGCCGCCGGCGCGCAGCGTCTTGACGACGGTGACCGCAGCTCCCGCGACGATCACGATCACGAGCGCCGCGAAGGTGGCCTGCAGGATGCCGGACTGGGTCGAGTTGTAGATGATCTGGTCGACGTCCGCGGGCGTCTTGGCGACGCCGTAGAGCTCCCCGGACGCCTTCGCCTCGCGCGCGGCCGAGGCCTGTGCGAAGTAGCCGATCGTCGGGTCGTCGCTGAAGATCTTCTGCCACGACGAGGTCATCGTGACGATGAGGTCCCAGACCAGCGGGATGCCCGGCACCCACGCCCATTTCAGCTTGCCGTGCTTGATCAGCAGCGTGGTGGCCAGCGTCAGCGCGATGGCGGCGAGGAGCTGGTTGGCGATGCCGAAGAGCGGGAAGAGCTGGTTGATCCCGCCGAGGGGATCGCCGACGCCGATCCAGAGCATGTAGGCCCAGGCCAGCACCACCAGCGCCGAGGCCGACCAGGTGGCCGGACGCCAGGAGACGTCGGCGTAGCGCGGCCAGATGTTGCCGATGGTGTCCTGCAGCATGAACCGGCCGACCCGGGTGCCGGCATCGACGGCGGTCAGGATGAAGAGCGCCTCGAACATGATCGCGAAGTGGTACCAGAACGCGGCCAGGCCGCCACCGAAGGCGTCGGTGAAGATCAGCGAGATGCCGAACGCCAGGGTCGGAGCGCCACCGGTGCGGGAGATGATCGTCTCCTCGACGCTGTCCGCGGCGGCCTGGAGCTCGGCCGGGGTGATCGTGAACCCGAGCCCGTTGACGAACGCGGCCGCCGTCTCCGGGGTGCCGCCGGTGGCGCCGGCAGCGGCGTTCATCGAGAAGTAGATGCCCTGGTCGATCACTGAGGCGGCGATGAGCGCGGAGATCGCGACGAACGATTCCATCAGCATGCCGCCGTAGCCGATCATGCGGACCTGGGACTCCTTGGCGACCATCTTCGGGGTCGTGCCGGAGGCGATCAGCGCGTGGAAGCCGGAGAGCGCACCACAGGCGATCGTGATGAAGACGAACGGGAACAGCTTGCCCGTGAAGGCCGGCCCCTGGCCGTTGGTGGCGAACTCGGAGACCGCCGGGTTGGCGAGCACCGGCGCGGCCAGGATCATGCCGAAGGCCAGCAGGACGATCACGCCGATCTTCATGAAGGTCGAGAGGTAGTCACGCGGGGTGAGCAGCATCCACACCGGCAGGATCGAGGCGACGAAACCGTAGATCGCCAGCGCAATGACCAGGGTCTCCTTCTCCAGGGTCAGCAGGTTGGCCAGCCCCATCTCCTCGACCCAGGTGCCGCCGGCGATCGCCATCAGCAGGAGTACGACGCCGATGGCGGTGACCTCGAGGACCCGGCCGGGACGCAGGTAACGGAGGTAGAAGCCCATGAAGAGCGCGATCGGGATGGTGAGCCCGATCGAGAACACACCCCAGGGCGACTCGGCCAGCGCGTTGACGACCACGAGCGCCAAGACGGCCAGGATGATGATCATGATCGCGAAGACGGCGATCAGGGCGGCGATGCCGGCGACGGTGCCGATCTCCTCGCGGACCATCTGGCCCAGTGACTTGCCGTCACGGCGCATCGAGAGGAACAGCACCACCATGTCCTGCACCGCGCCGGCGAAGATGACGCCGACGATGATCCAGATCGTGCCGGGCAGGTAACCCATCTGCGCGGCCAGGACCGGACCGACCAGCGGCCCGGCGCCCGCGATGGCGGCGAAGTGGTGCCCGAAGAGCACCCGCCGGTCGGTGACGTCGAAGTCCCGCCCGTTCTGGAGCCGCTCGGCCGGGGTCGCCCGGCTGTCGTCGACCTCCAGCACCTTCTTGGCGATGAACTTGGAGTAGAACCGGTAGGCGATGGCGTAGGAGGCCAGCGCGGCGAACAGGATCCACAGCGCCGAGACCTCCTCACCACGGGACAGGGCGAGCATGGCCCAGCAGACGGCGCCGACGACAGCGACGGCGGCCCAGATGACGATGGACTTCACGTTGGGCCCGGACCGTGGGCCCGAGCCGGTGGGGTTGGCGGTCGACGTTGACATGGTCTCCCTCGGGTTCAGCGGGGTAAGCGGTCGCTTGTGACCGCTGTCTCAGCCTAGTCTCAGAAAACCGTCGTCAGGAGGCCGGTGGGGCTACTGCCCGGTACGCCCGTCGATGGTCTCGCGCAGCAGGTCGGCGTGGCCGGCGTGGCGGGCGTACTCCTCGATCATGTGAACCAGGATGTCGCGGATGCTGGCCTGCTCGTGGCCCGTGTCGCGCAGGTCGCCGAGCACGCTGTCGTCGATCGAGTCGAGCCACTCGTCGGCGAGCGCGACCTGCTCGCGCCAGCTCGCGAACGCCTCCGCCACCGACTCCTCGGTGGGCTCAACCTTGTGGAAGCCGCCGGTGGGGTCGTCGGCGTCGGGGCGGGGGATGTCGAGGTTCTCCCTGAGCACTCGCTGGAACCAGCCGTGCTCGACCCGCGCCATGTGCCGGATCAGCCCGATCAGACTCAGGTCGCTCGGCGGCACGCTCTGCTTGGCCAGGTCCTCCGGTCCGAGATCCTGGCACTTGAGCTCGAGGGTGAGCCGGTAGTGGCGCAGGTAGTCGCGATAGGTCGCCAGCTCACCGACGGGCTGCTCCTTGTGGAGGCGTGGGTCCTCGCCCTCGGGAAGCCAGATGCCGCCGAACCCCACCTGCCGCTGATCGCTGCTCATGGGCTCTACCCTCGCGGAAACCGGCGCCTTTCGGCCAATGATTTCAGCGCGTGAAGCTGGGCGGCCGCTTCTCGAGGAAAGCGTTGATGCCCTCGCGCCCGGACGCCGAGCCGCCGAGCGCCGAGATCGACTCCGCCTCGCGCCGCAGGGCCGACTCGGGGTTGGGGTCGGCGACGTCGCGGATCAGGTGCTTGGTGCGGGCCAGCGCCTCCGGGGAGCCCGCGAGGAGAGTCGCGACGACCTCGTCGACCGTGGCGTCGAGCTCGTCGGCAGGTACGACACGGGCGACCAGCCCCGCCTCGAGCGCCTCCGTCGCGGAGAGCATGTCGCCCAGCAGGGTCAGCCGGAGCACCCGGTGGAGTCCCAGGGTGTGCACGAGCAGGGAGCCGCCGCCGTCGACCGACAGCCCCACCTTCGCGTAGGCGAGGCTGAACTTCGCCCGGTCACCGGCCACGACGATGTCCGCCGCCGCGGCCAGCGGGAAGCCGACACCCGCGGCGGTGCCTTGCACCGCGCTGACCACGATCGCGTCGCAGCGTACGAGCTCGGTGATGATCCGGTTGGCCCCCTCGGCGAGCTCGAGGATGAACGGCCCGAGATCGTCGGCGGCCGCGAACCCGGCCAGGTCGCCGCCGACCGAGAAGTACTTCCCCTCCGCGGCGAGCACGATCACCCGCGCCGAGTCAGCCTTGGCCCGCAGGATCGCCGCCAGCATCTCCGCCCCCGCTTCGGGCTTGAACACGTTGCCCCGGTCCGGATTGGTCATGGTGATGCGCGCGCAACCGTCGGCGTACTCGTAGCGAATCAGGCTCATGCGCGCATCCTGCCAGTTGCTCCCGTGACCGTCGCTCGATCAACACCGATAGCGGTCCTGGACCGCTACGGTCGCGACGTGGCATCTTCGATCGCGTTCACCGTCACCGCCGTGCCGGCGGCTGAGACCTATCCGCTTCGAGCGCTCGTCCTTCACCAGGGCGCGCCGCCTGACGTGGCGAAGGTGGCAGGCGACGAGCAGCCAGACCTCGCGACCTTCGCAGCCCGAGACGCTGATGGTGTCGTAGTCGGCTGCGTCGGCCTGTTCCCTGCCGAGAACAGCAGCTGGCGGATCCGGCGTCTGGCGACCGCTGAGGCGTGGCGTGGACGCGGCGTCGGCACGGCCGTCCTGGCCGCGGCCCTGGCACATGTCGAGACCCATGGCGGTGGCACGGTCTGGTGCAACGCCACCCCCGCCGGCGGCGCCTTGTTCCTGCGGGCCGGCTTCGAGCAGGTCGGCGAGGCCTGGGAGGACCCGGTGTTCGGGCCGAACGTACGAATGGTGCGGGAGGGATGAGGGAGTTCTGCACACGGTCGTTACCTATGTGACGGATGAGGCGCCTCATCCGTCACATACGTAACGACCGTGTGCATTCGGTTTAGAAGCCATGGGTTTGGGTATGACTCTGGCGTGAACGATGAGGAGAAGGCCGCGGCGCTCTCTGCGATCGACGCTGCGGAAAGGTTGCGCGGTGTCGTCTCGGGATTGAGTGCCGCGCTGGTGTGGGGCTGGTCCGTCAAGCACCCACCGCTTCGCCCGGAGGTGACGATCCCGAGAACCCGGCGGATCCGTCGCACGGTCGCTCGCGGGGTCGCGGTTCGTCGACTCGATATCCCGGCCTGCGACGTCGATGGCATCGTGACGACGCGGCTTCGCACGGTCATCGACTGCTCAAGGAAGCTGCCCTTCGACGAGGCGCTGTGCGTCGCTGACTCCGCGCTGCGCCAGGGGATGTCACGGGAGGAGTTGGTCTCGGCCGCCGATCGCACCTTTGGCCCCGGGGCCGGGGGAGTGCGCAGGGTCGCGCACTTGGCCCACGGCGGCGCCGACAACGCCTTCGAGAGCTGTCTGCGCGCGATCGCGATCCGGGTCGATGGGCTCGACGTCGAACCTCAGGTGAGGATCGCCGAGCCCGACTTCCTCGGTCGGGTCGACCTCGCCGACCGGCGGCTCCGGATCATCATCGAGGCGGACTCGTTCGAGTTCCACGGAACACACCGAGCACTGGTCGAGGACGCGGGCCGCTACAACCGGTTCGTGGCGGCCGGATGGATCGTCCTGCGGTTCACCTGGGAGGACGTCATGCTGCACCCTGAGGTCGTTCACGAGGCGCTTTCCGGTGCCGTCGCCGACCGGTTGAGGTCGATGCCTGCATGATGGACGGCGTGATCACGGTGCGCCGGGTGGGGGTCGAGGAGACGTATGCGTTGCGGGCGGAGGTGCTGCGCAACGGTGGGCCGCCGGAGGCGGCGAGGCTGGCGGGGGACGATGATCCCGAGGTCGCGACGTACGCGGCGCTGGATGCGGGCGGGAGCCTGGTCGGGTGTGTCGGGCTGTTCCCGGAAGCCTGCCCTGACCTGCCCGGACATCCCGGCAAGGGATGGCGGATCCGGGGGATGGCGACGGCCGACGGGTGGCGCGGGAAGGGTGTGGGTGCCCAGGTGCTGCAGGCGGCGCTCGACCATGTCGTGACGCGGGGCGGCGGGCTGGTCTGGTGCAACGCGCGTACGCCTGCAGCCAGGTTCTACGAGCGGGCCGGGTTCCAGGTGATCGGCGAGCCGTGGGACGACCCCGAGATCGGCCCGCACGTGCGGATGTGGCGCGCCGTGTGAATCGGGTTCGCGCGGCGGGGCGCAGGCGGCGTACCCTCTTCCTTACAGGCGTTCGAGCCGTCATCAGCGGCGAGCCCCGGGAAGAAAGCCTCCAGCAGGTCGGAGGCAAGTAGAACCCGGCGGGAGTGGCCCGTCACAGCCGTAACGAAGTGGCCCAGGCATGGGTAAGCAGGGTGGTACCGCGGTCGAAAGATCGTCCCTGTGGTGAAGACGAACCCACTACCACCCAGCAGGAGATGCCGCCGATGGCCTATCCGAAGGTCACCTCAGCCGACAAGAGTGCCGTCCCGGCCAGCCCACGCTTCCCGGAGATCGAGACACAGGTTCTCGACTACTGGAAGAAGGATGGGACCTTCCAGGCGAGCATCGACAACCGTGACGCCGGCGAGAACGGCGAGAACGAGTTCGTCTTCTACGACGGCCCGCCGTTCGCCAACGGCCTGCCGCACTACGGTCACCTGCTGACCGGCTACGTCAAGGACATCGTGCCGCGCTACCAGACGATGCGCGGCAAGCGCGTCGAGCGCCGCTTCGGCTGGGACACCCACGGCCTGCCCGCCGAGCTCGAGGCGATGCGCCAGCTCGGCCTGAAGACGACCGACGAGATCGTCGAGATGGGCATCGACAAGTTCAACGCGGCCAGCCGCGCCTCGGTGCTGAAGTACACCGGCGAGTGGCGCGACTACGTCACCCGCCAGGCGCGCTGGGTGGACTTCGACAACGACTACAAGACCCTCAACCCCGACTACATGGAGTCGGTGATCTGGGCCTTCAAGACGCTCTACGACAAGGGCCTGGTCTACGAGGGCTTCCGCGTCCTGCCCTACTGCTGGCAGGACGAGACCCCGCTGTCCAACCACGAGCTGCGGATGGACGACGACGTCTACAAGGACCGCCAGGACCCGGCGGTCACCGTGGGCTACGAGCTCGACGCCACCGGCGACGACGAGGTCCTCGACGGCGCCCACATCCTGATCTGGACCACCACGCCATGGACCCTGCCGTCCAACCTCGCGGTGATGGTCGGTTCCGACATCGACTACGTCGTCGTCGAGGGCCCGGTCCCGGGGACCGACAAGAAGGCGAAGTACGTCCTCGCGGAGGCTCGGGTCGCGGCGTACCAGAAGGAGCTGTTCCCGGACGCCGACGAGGCAACGGTCCTGGGCCGCTACAAGGGTGCCGAGCTGCTCGGTCGCACCTACACGCCGCCGTTCTCCTACTACGCCGGCCACACCAACGCCTTCCGCGTGGTCGCCGCCGACGACGCGGTCACGACCACCGACGGCACCGGGGTCGTCCACACCGCCGGTGCCTTCGGTGAGGTCGACAAGGAGGTCACCGACCGCGAGAACATCGAGGCGGTGATGCCGGTCGGCAAGGACGGCCGCTTCACCGCGCCGGTGGTGGACTACGCCGGCGTCCAGGTCTTCGACGCCAACCTGCAGATCATCGACCACCTCAAGGCCGCGACGAAGGGCGTGGGGGAGACCGGGTCGGTCACCGCGGGCACGATCCTGCTGCGCCGCGAGTCCTACAACCACTCCTACCCGCACTGCTGGCGCTGCCGTCAGCCGCTCATCTACAAGGGCGTGAGCAGCTGGTTCGTCGAGGTCACCAAGATCAAGGACCGGATGCTCGAGCTCAACCAGCAGATCCGCTGGGTGCCCGAGCACATCCAGGACGGCCAGTTCGGCAAGTGGCTGGAGAACGCCCGCGACTGGTCGATCACCCGCAACCGCTTCTGGGGCTCCCCGGTGCCGGTGTGGAAGTCCGACGACCCGGCCTACCCGCGCCTCGACGTCTACGGCTCGTTCGCCGAGCTGGAGCGTGACTTCGGCACCCTGCCGAAGGACGCCGACGGCAACCCCGACCTGCACCGTCCCTACGTCGACGACCTGGTCCGCCCCAACCCCGACGACCCGACCGGCAAGTCGATGATGCGCCGGGTCTCCGACGTACTCGACGTCTGGTTCGACTCGGGCTCGATGAGCTTCGCCCAGAACCACGTGCCGTTCGAGAACGAGGAGTGGTTCGCCCACCACTTCCCGGGCGACTTCATCGTGGAGTACATCGGCCAGACCCGCGGCTGGTTCTACACCCTGCACATCCTGGCGACCGCGCTCTTCGACCGGCCGGCGTTCCAGTCCTGCATCAGCCACGGCATCGTGCTGGGCTCGGACGGGCAGAAGATGTCCAAGAGCCTGCGCAACTACCCCGACGTCAACGAGGTCTTCGACCGTGACGGCGCCGACGCGATGCGCTGGTTCCTGATGTCCTCGCCGATCCTGCGCGGCGGCAACCTGGTCGTCACCGAGCAGGGTATCCGGGACTCCGTACGCCAGGTGATGATCCCGCTGTGGAACAGCTGGTACTTCTTCCAGCTCTACGCCAACGCGGCCAACCTGGAGACCACCGGTTCGACCGAGTCCACCGACCCGCTGGACCGCTACGTCCTGGCCAAGCTGCGCGACTACGTCGCCGAGATGACCACGGCGATGGACGACTACTACGTCGCCGAGGCGTGCGAGGCGACGCAGCGGTTCATCGACGTGCTCACGAACTGGTACATCCGGCGCAGCCGCGAGCGGTTCTGGAACGAGGACAAGGCCGCCTTCGACACTCTCTACACGGTGCTGGAGACGGTGACCCGCCTCGTCGCACCTCTGCTGCCGCTGACCACCGAGGAGATCTGGCGCGGTCTGACCGGTGGCCGCTCGGTGCACCTGGCCGACTACCCGGTCGTCGAGTCCCTCCCGGCCGATGACGACCTGGTCGCCCGGATGGACGCGGTGCGCGCGGTCTGCTCCTCGACCTCCGCCCTGCGCAAGGCGCGCAAGCTCCGCAACCGTCTCCCGCTGGGCGGCCTGACCGTGGTCGGCGCCGACATCGCGGGCTTCGAGGAGATCGTCGCCGACGAGGTCAACGTCAAGTCCGTGCGCCTGCTCGCGGCCGACTCGGAGGAGGCCGGCACCTACGGCATCGAGCAGAAGCTGAGCGTCAACGCCCGCGCCGCCGGGCCGCGCCTGGGCAAGGACGTCCAGAAGGCCATCAAGGGCTCCAAGTCCGGCGACTGGTCGGTCTCCGAGTCCGGTGAGGTCGTTGCCGGTGGTCTGGCGCTGGTCGAGGGTGAGTACACGCTCGAGACCGTCGTCGGCTCCGCCTCCGACGACATCGCCGTCTCGATGCTCCCGGGCGGCTTCATCGTCCTGGACACGGTCGTCACCCCAGAGCTCGCCGCCGAGGGTCTCGCCCGTGACCTGGTCCGCGCGGTCCAGAACGCCCGCAAGGAGGCGGGTCTCAACGTCGAGGACCGGATCACGCTCTCGGTGGCCGGTTCCGAGACCGTACGCCAGGCCGCCACCACCCACGCCGACCTGATCGCCCGCGAGACCCTCGCCACGACCTACGACGTCGTCGACTCGCTCGAGGGCAACCCGGTCGACCTGGGTGACGGCGAAAAGGCGACGGTGGCCCTGACGAAGGCCGAGTAGGACCCGTCGTGTGTTGCCGGGCGTGATCCACGGATCCCGCC
>NZ_JBHVKJ010000067.1:0-27318 GCF_042798275.1 Nocardioides sp. NPDC057767
GGCCAGCGCCTTGCCGACCCGCCACACGCCCTTGAGGTCCTCGGTCGCCGTCCTCACGATGTGCACGGTCGAGTCGGGGTCGTCGACCCAGTCGACCGGCACCTCGTGGATGCGCTTGCGCCGACTCGGCTGGCTTCTGCCGCGGCGCCCAGGTCGGCAAGGGTGTGGCGGAGTCGGTCGAGGAGGGACTCCACGGACGCCCCGGCGACCGCAGTGTCGGGGTGGCGGATCCGGACGGCGAGGCCGGTGTGGGTGCGGGAGAACCAGATCTGGACGTCGTCGGCCAACGTGGAGGCAGAGATGTGCTGGGCGTCGCGATCGAGGTGGGCGGAGCCGCCGGGGACGTGGCGGTAGTCGATCCAGGAGACGACGAAGACGTCGCTGCGGGTCTGCACCAGCGGTTCGGTGAGCGACCCGAGGACCTGGTCGAGAGGCACCGACCCGAGGCGTACGCCATGACGGACGGCGTCGCCGGCCTCGGCCAGACCCACATCGGTGAGCGAGGCGGGGACGGTGAGGGGGACGGTGGTGGTGTACCAGCCGATCGAGCGGGTGAGAGGCTGGGCAGATCGGGTGGAGACCGGTGCCATCGTGTCCAGACGCTCACCACCACCGAGATCGGAGATCGCGGTGGCGAGGGCGGCCAGGACTGCGGCGTACGTGGAGGCGCCACTGTTGCGGGCGCGGGCGCCGATGCGGTCCATCAGGTCGGCGCCGGCGAGCGTGGCCACGGCGGTGGCCTGGGCAGCCCGTTCGCCCGGCTCGAGGCCGAGCGGCAGCGGGAAGGTCGGCAGCCGGTGGCCGCGGCCGGCGAGGAAGTCACCCCAGCCCCGGAGCAGCGGGTCGTCAGCAGCCACCCGGACGGGGCCGTCGAGACCCTGCGAGACGGCCTCGAGGAACGAGCCCACCGCTGGCAGCGAGGGTTCCTCGCCGCTCTCCGCAAAGGCTGCGTAGAGGTGCGCCAGCTCCTCGACCGCCACGGCGACCGAGTGGGCGTCGCAGTGCAGGTGGTCCATGCCGAGGACGATCGTGGATCGGTCGGGGCGAGAGATCGCGGCGGGCAGGAAGGCGGGATAGCCGAACGGTCCGCACCGCTCGTCGAGCGCGGCATGCAGCGCGGCGCGGGTCTCCTCGACCGTCCTGGTGTGACCGAAGGTGGCGACCGACCAGGTCAGGGTGCCGGGGTGGTGGCGGCGCGCCTGCGGCCCGTCGGGCGCGGCGACGACCTCGAGCTGGAGACTGCTGTGGCGGGCGAGGAAGGCGCGCCAGGTGCGCGAGAGCGCGACCGGCTCGATGGGGCCGTCGACGTCGAAGGCGGCCGCGAGCCAGACGGTCGGCGCCCCGGCCGTCGCGCCGGCGAGATGGTTGCGCTGGTTGAGCGAGAGCTGGGCGGGCGCACCGTGCGCCGGGGCGGAGACGTCCCAGCGCAGCAGGGTGCCCGGCCGGGGCTCCCACAGATCAGCCGTCGTGACCAGCATGTCCGGTCCCGATGATCTGATCTGCGTCCACCGGACGCACCGGCAGGCCCAGGTCGGCGAGCACATCGCGAAGGGCCTCGAGGTAGGTCACCACGGCCCGCCCGCCCTGCTCGGTGTCGGGGCTCTGCGTGGCGAGCTCGAAGCGGTCGGCGAAGCGGTTGACCCACAGGCTGGCGTTGGCGGTACGTCCCTCACCGGTGAAGTGCAGCCCGGTGTCGAACGGAGTGGTGCCGGCGCCGGGGAACCTGCGTACGTCGAGATAGGAGACCATCTGCGGGCTGGCCAGCTCGCTCGGTGCGAGCACGCCACCGGCGACCATGGCACCCAGCGGCACATGGACCGGGGTGCGGGCCAGCTCACGGGCGGTCCCGAAGGCCTTCTCCGCGGCGAGCACCGTCTCCGCGAAGACCTCCCCCACCGGCATCGAGACGGGTGCGAAGTTGCAGAACCAGCCGTGCGACGCCGCGGTCTCTTGCGAACGGGTGCCGAGGACGGTGATCCCCAGGTAGTCCGAGCTGCCGGTCAGCCGCTGCTCGGCGTGGGCCAGGAGCGCGAAGACGCCGCTGGTGAACCTGCCGCCGGCCGACCGGCACAGCGACTCGAGCGCGTCCACCGCCTCGCCCTCCAGCGCGGTCCATCGCCGGACCCGGACCGGCGCGGTCTCCCCCGCGTCCAGTCCCAGGGCGACCGGGAACCGCGGCAGCCGCCCGCCGTGACGCGAGACGATGTCGACCCACTCGCGCACCGCCGGGGTGTCCGGGTCGCACTCGGCGGCGAGCTGCCGCTCGGCGGCGGCGTACGTCACGAAGCTGCCCGCCTCGGGCAACGGCTCGACCTCGGACCCGAGCGCCGCGGCGTAGGCGGCGCCGAGCTCGGCCGGGACCATCAGCTGCGAGGCGCCGTCGGTGAACGCGTGGTCGCAGCCCCAGAAGTAGGTGAAGCCGTCCTCGCGCACGATCGCGCCGAGGAGGAACGGCGCCCAGGAGTCGGGGCGGCACTGCTCGTCCCACAGTCCGACGAGGAGGTCCTCCCAGCCATCGGACCAGTCGGCCGGCGCCTCGACCTCGACGGCCTCGAAGGCGACCGCCTCGGCCGGCACCAGGTGCCGCACCGGCACCTCCCCGGAGAGGTCGAACCAGGTCCGCAGCCCCTCGTGGCGACTCACGAACGCGGTCAGCGCGACCGCATAGGCGGCCTCGGAGAAGGCGCCGGAGAACTCACCCGCGGTGCCGGTCCAGGCCCGGTGCACACCGCCGGCGGCGACCTTGGCTCGAAAGGCGTCGAGATGGTCGGCCTGCAGGAACGAGGGCGCGCCCACAGAGACCGGCCCGGCGTCGGCCGCCGCCTGGCACTCGGCCGTCGGGCGCAGCACGACCACGCGGCCCGGCGCGGGATCCAGCTCGGCGAGCGGCCCGATCCTCATGCCGCCGCCTCCGTCGAGGAGAGCAGAGAATACGGAACCGGCGGCCTGAGCCCGACTGCCGTTCGCTGGCGCTCACTCATGCCGTCCCCTCGAGCGAGGCGGTCTCGGGTTGCGCGATCTCGTCGAAGAGATCGCTCATCCCGCCGATCAGGTCGCGCACGACCCGCTCGGCGGCGACCGTCTCCGGGTAGCGCGTCGACACGTTGAGACCGTCGCGGTCGCGGACGAGCCAGAGGTAGACCTCGTCGTCGGCGCGGACGGGGGCGCGCAGCGTACGGGCGTCCCAGTCGTTCCAGTGCTCGGCGCCGGAGATGAAGCGGGTGTCGACGAAGGTGACCACGAAATGGGGAGCATCCGAGACACCGAGCAGGTCGGCGACCCGCGCGAACGGCTGCGGGACCAGCGGCTTCGTCTCGGCGAGCGCGGCCTGGACCCGGGCGGCGACCTCGGGCAGCCTCGCAGCGCCGGTGATGTCGAGGGTGACGGGGACGAGACCGACGTACCAACCGACCGCGGCGGCGTGCTCGGCGGAGTAGCGGGTGTGCATGGGCGCGACGAAGCGCATCCGCTCGATGCCGTGCTGCGCACGCAGGACGTAAGCCATCGCGCCCATCATCCCGGCCTGGAAGGAGACGCCGGCGCTCTTGCACAGCTCGCCCAGGACCCGGGCCTGGCGGGGGTCGGCGAGCCACTGCGACAGGCTGGCCTGCGGCAGCGGCGACGCCGAGGGCGGTACGTCGGTGATCCCCGTGACCGGGAAGTCGGCGAACCGGAGCCGGCCGTCGGGACCGGTCAGCCAGTCGCGCCAGACCCGCACCGACTCGCTCTCCAGCGACATCGTCTCCCCGGTGCCCCGCTCGGCGGCGGCGTGGTCGATGTGGCTGCCGGTGGTCACCGCGGCCAGCTCGGCGAACGGCTCACCGGCCAGCGCCCGCTGGTAGAGCGTGGCGATCTCCTCGAACCAGAGCAGCTGGGAGTAGGCGTCCATGACACCGTGGTCGGCGCCGAAGACCAGGGTGAAGCCGTCGGCGTCGGCGACCGTCGCGAAGACGACGTAGGGCCAGGCCGACGGATCGATGTGGTCGGCGAGGAAGTCCGAGACGCAGCCCCGGGCGTCCTCGCCGTCGAACCGGCCGAGAACGGTGGTCGCCACCGACACGTCCGCGGGCGCGACGACACGACGCCGCCGCCCGGTAGAGGTCTCCTCGACGGTCCCGCGCAGCGCCTCGTGGCGCCCGATCCAGGCCCGGAGCGCGAGACCGAGCGCGTCGGGGTCGAGCCGCCCGGACAACCGCATGACGGAGCCGATCCAGGAGCCCGCCGCGGCGGTGTCCAGGTGCAGCTCGTGGTTGTGGGACAGTCGGCGATCGTCGGCGACCCAGGCGCTCGGCTCCGCCGTGGGGATCCACGCGGTCACCTCGCCCGGGGGTACGTCGTACGCGGACAGCTCGGTGTACTCCATCGGAGGTGGAGTTCCTCTCTGAGGTGGGGGGCTCATTGCGGCACAACGCCAACGCGGGAACCCGAACGAACCTCAAGAACGCCGTAGCCCGAGAAGGCGACCAGCCTGCGACGACAGCGATGTCGTCCCATGTCGCGGCCTATTGTGCACACAGGTACGGACCCGAATTCGACAACCTCCGGACGTGGGGATCACCACATTTCTTTATTGCCCCGGGGGGTTTACATGACGTATCAACTCCGATTGACTCCTCCCCCTGCGCGCGCTCCCCAGCTGTGCTTTCTGACGAGGCTTCGCCCGGCCGCCCGCTCTATCTCGAGGACTCCCCCATGCCCGCTCTCACCCGTGCACCGATCGACAACTCCGGCCGGCTCCAGTTCGCCGACGACCTCTTCGCCCGGCGCCATCGCGGTCTCGGAAGTCCGATCGCCAACCAGTGGATCTGGCGGCTCGACAGTCCTTACGACGCCGACCGGCTGCACCACATCGCGGCCGGCCTCGCCGAGGGCGGGCTGTCGCGGAGGCTGCACCGGGCGAAGTTCCCCGGGGCCCGCGATCTGTGGACCAACGCCGATCGTGAGCCGTCGATCGAGCTCTACGACGAGGTCCTGCCGGTCGTCGAGATCACGGACTGGCTCCAGGAACGTCACAGCGACCATCTCGACCCGCACCAGGGCCTGACCTACCGGCTCACCGCGATCAACCTCGACGACGGCACCTCGGTGGTCTCGATGCTGCTGGCCCACGCGGTCGGCGACGGCGGTTCCGTGCTCGACGCCGTGTGCCGGGCCTCCCGCGGCGAGCCGCTGCGGCTGCCACCGGCCCCTGCCACGGGCTGGGACCGCCTCCGTGCGGAAGCCGCTGACTCGCGAAGCCAGCGGCGCGCCGTCCGCGACTGGGCCAGGGCACGTCGCCGGGCGAAGAGGGACGGCACCGCCGCGCTGGCCTCCCAGGCACCGCGAGTCTACCCGGAGGCCACCCCCAACCCGGCCCCGGAGACGTGGCGGATGCCGCGGATGATCACCGAGTTCGACACCGAGACGATGACGAAGATCGCCGCCGAGCACGGCGGCTCGACCAACGCCTGGTTCATCAACGTGGTCGCCGACCTGCTCGTCCGCATCGACCACGTGCCGGTAGATCGGGGTGATGTCCCGGTCTCGCTGCCGATGAGCGACTTCCAGCCCGGGGACGTGCGCTCCAACTCCACGCGCGTGGCCATGGTCGAGGTGCCGCGCGACGTGCTCGACCGGCGTGATCTGGCCCAGATCAAGAAGCTCTCCAAGGCGGCCTACATCCGCCTGGGCCAGGCCGGCCCGGGGCTGGTCCCGGTCCCGCTGGCGATGATGCAGATGCTCCCCGACGCCGTGCTCGACAAGCTCCCGCAGCCGCCGGCGGCCGCCTGCATGGCCTCCAACCTGCCCCAGCTCCCCGACGACTACCGCTACGCCATGGGCGATGACGTACGCCTCGTGGCCGGGCTCGCCGGCTACCAGAACGCCACCGCCCAGGACGCCTACGACGTCGGCGGCGGGATCATCGCCTGGCTGATCCAGTCGGGGCAGCGTACGACGCTCAACCTGGTCGCCGCCGAGCCCGACCGCGTGCCCGACCTGGAGTTTCTGAAGAGTTTGGTCGTCGAGGAGCTCGGCTCGTGGGGCCTGAGCGTCGAGGTGTGGTGAGGTGACCGAGCCTGTGCTGATGCCCTCGCTGCCACCCGCGAGCCCCGGTGCCCGCCCGGCGCCGGTCGCTCCCGAGCGCACCAACCGGCTGACGTACGACGACGAGGTCTTCCTCCGCTCCGCGACCGTGATCGGGGTTCCGGTCGTCGGCCAGACTGCCTGGCGGTTCCCGACCGAGATCGCGGTCGAGGCGGTCCAGGAGGTGGTCGACGAGCTGACCAAGGGCCCCCTCAACCGCCTCGTCGCACGCCCGAAGGTGCCCGGCGCCCGGTCCCGCTGGGTGCCGGCGACGAGGGCCGAGCCGGTCCGCCTGCACCCCGACCGGATCAAGCCGGACCAGGTGACCTCCTGGCTCGACACCACCACCGGCGAGGTGCCGTTCGACCCGGTCGAGGGACCCCTGTGGGCGTTCTTCATGGCCTACACCACCGACGGCGGCACCGTGGTCGCCTACAACGCCTCGCACATCGTCGCCGACGGCGGGATGAAGCTCGGTGCCCTGATTGCGGCCGTACGCCGCGAGCCCCTGCCCCGGCTCCCCGTCGAGGCCCCCGCGGCGACCGAGGTCACCCGGCAGGACGACTGGCGCGACGCCCGGGCGATGGCACGCGCCGCGGCCCGCGGCCTCCGGGCGGCCCGCAAGGCAGGAAAGCTCGCGCCCCTCGAGGCACAGTCCTCCGAGAGACGGCCGGTGCCACCCCCGCAGCGCGACGACCAGGTGGTCCACGAGGTGGCCTTCGCCTCTGCCGACTGCCCGGTCTCGGAGTGGAACGCGGCGGTCGAGCGGGCCGGCGGCACCTCCAACGCCCTGCAGGTCGCGATCTGTGTCGAGCTGCTCCTCGAGGCCGGCATCGTACGCCCCGGCGAGCCGGTCAAGATGTCGCTGCCCGTGTCGATGCGCGGCGAGGGCGACCTGCGCTCCAACGCCACCTCGGGCGTCTCGATCGCGGTCGAGACCGAGCTGCGCGACGGCATCGGCCGGGTCACCGACCTCGCCCACATCCGGGAGCGGTCGAAGAAGCAGTTCTCGGCGCTGTTCCAGGGGACACGTCCCGACCCGATCGCCCACATCGCGCCGCTGGCGCAGATGATCCCCGACCGCGTCGCGAAGTCGCTGCTCAAGAACGTCGTCACCCCGCTGGGCCTGGCCTCCAACCTGGGCCGCCCCGACCCCGACTTCATCGCGCCGTTCGGGGTGGCCGCCGACTCGATCCTCTTCCGTGGCCTGGCGCTCGGAGCGACCCGTGGCGAGCTGCGCCGGATGCGCGGCGGGATCACCTCCTGGTGGTGCGAGGTAGGTGACACCTGCAACCTGGCCATCCGTGCCCTCGACCCCGACGCGATCCCCGACTCCGAGCGACTGAAGAAGATCATGACCGACGTCTACGGACGTTGGGGCCTGGTTCCTTCCTTCTGGTGAGAGGATGCGTTCATGACGATCGACGTACTCGGTGAGCCCTACACCGTGGAGACCATCGAGCTCGCGGACGACTTCGAGGGCACCGTCGTGGCCACGCTGGTCAAGCGGCCGGCCGACGACGGCGATGCGAAGGGCGCCGTCCTCTACGTGCACGGCTTCTCCGACTACTTCTTCCAGAAGGAGTATGCGGAGTGGTGGACCGCGCGCGGCTACGACTTCTACGGCCTCGACCTGCGCAAGTACGGTCGCTCGCTGCGCGAGCACCAGTCCGGGACGTACGTGGGTGATCTGGCCGAGTACTTCGACGAGATCGACGCCGCCTGGGAGCGGATCACCGAGCGTGACGGCCACTCCCACATCATGCTCAGCGCCCACTCCACCGGTGGCCTGACCACCTCGCTGTGGGCCGACGACCGCCAGCCCGACGAGCTGGCCGGGATGGTGCTCAACTCCCCGTGGCTCGACCTGCAGGGCTCGTTCCTGCTGCGCGAGGTAGCCAGCCCGGTGGTACGCCGGATCGGCCACCGGGCTCCGATGCGCGAGCTGGGCCGCGACGTGAGCGGGTTCTACACCATGTCGCTGCACGTCGAGCACGACGGCGAGTGGGAGTTCGACCTCGGCCTCAAGCCGGTCGGCTCCTACCCGATCCGGCTCGGCTGGCTCAAGGCGATCCGCGACGGTCACTCCAAGCTCCACCGGGGCCTGAACGTGAAGGCGCCGGTGCTGGTGCTCTCCTCCGACCGCTCCAGCAAGCCGAAGGCGATGGGCGAGCTCGTCCACTCGACCGACATCGTGCTCGACGTGCGCCAGATCCGCCGCTGGTCGACCGCGATCGGCAGCCATGTCACCTACGTCGCGGTCCCCGGCGCGAAGCACGACGTGATCCTGTCGCGCCCCGAGGTCCGCAAGCAGGCCTACGCCGAGATCGAGCGCTGGCTGGCGGCGTACGGGGTCTAGACCCGTAGGGGTATACCGGTCCCCTCAGACCCGAAACAGCACATGAACTGGCCCGACACAGTCGGGCCAGTTCTCGTTGTCAATCGCCCGGTCGCGGCCCCCCGGTGAACGGAAGGCAAAGTCGGTGCGCGTTAGGGTGCTGTGGTCCCGAAACCAACCGGAAGGACAACAGTGTGACTTCTGAGAAGAAGACAGACAGTCCGAAACATTCCGACCATCACAACTCCTCGGCCCTCATCAAGTCGCCCACGGGTGAAGTCGTTCCCCACCCCGCGCTGGACCTGCCGATCTCGAGCGAACAGGAACAACGCAAGGGCATCGACTGGGTCGTCTTCGGCATCGCCGCGGCCATCGCCATCGCGTTCATGGCCTGGGGTTTCATCAACACCGACGGCATGAGCAAGGTCGCCGGCGACGCCCTCGCCTGGGTGCTGGACAAGGCCGGCTGGTTCTTCGTCCTGACCGCCAGCGGCTTCGTCATCTACATCGTCTGGCTCGCGGTCAGCAAGTACGGCAACATCCCCTTGGGCCGTGACGACGAGAAGCCGGAGTTCAGGACGGCGTCCTGGGTCGCGATGATGTTCAGCGCCGGTATGGGCATCGGTCTGATGTTCTACGGCGTCAGCGAGCCGATCTCGCACTTCGTCACCCCGCCGCCGGGCACCGGTGAGGCGGGCAACCCCGAGGCCATCCAGCACGCGATGGCGACGACCATGTTCCACTGGACGCTGCACCCCTGGGCGATCTACGCCGTCGTGGGCCTGGCGATCGGCTACGGCGCCTACCGCAAGGGCCGCGTCAGCCTGATCTCCTCGGCCTTCACGCCGCTGCTCGGCAAGCGCACCGTCGAAGGCCCGGCCGGCAAGGCGATCGACATCTTCGCGATCTTCGCGACGCTCTTCGGTTCGGCGACCTCGCTCGGCACCGGCGCGATCCAGATCGAGAGCGGCCTGCAGATCGTCGCCGGACTCGGCGAGGTCGGCAACAACGTGCTCATCGGCATCATCGCGATCCTGACGGTCTGCTTCGTCATCTCCGCGGTCTCGGGTGTCGCCAAGGGCATCCAGTGGCTCTCCAACATCAACATGGTGCTGGCGCTGTTCCTGGCGCTGTTCCTGTTCGTGGTCGGCCCGACGGTCTTCATCCTCGACCTGATCCCGACCTCGCTCGGCACCTACCTCGGCGACCTCGCCCAGATGTCGGCCCGCACCGGCGTCGGCGGCACGGAGACCTCCGAGTGGCTCGGTTCCTGGACCGTCTTCTACTGGGCCTGGTGGATCTCCTGGACCCCCTTCGTCGGCATGTTCATCGCGCGGATCTCGCGTGGGCGCACGATCCGGCAGTTCGTCGCCGGCGTGCTCCTGGTGCCGAGCGCCGTCAGCGTGATCTGGTTCTGCATCATGGGCGGCACCGCCATCGACGTGCAGCGTGCCGGCGACGTCGACATCGCCGGTCTCGGCGGCGTCGAGTCCCAGCTGTTCACCACCCTCGAGCAGTTCCCGCTGGCCACGGTGATGAGCATCCTGGTCATGGCGCTGGTGGCGATCTTCTTCGTCTCCGGTGCCGACGCGGCCTCGATCGTGATGGGCACCCTCTCCGAGCGCGGCTCGGAGGAGCCGAGCCGGTCGACGGTCGTCTTCTGGGGTGTCGCAACCGGTGTCGTGGCGATCCTGGGCCTGATCGCCGGCGGCGCGGACGCACTGTCCGGCCTGCAGACGATCACGATCGTGGCGGCACTGCCGTTCACGGTGATCATGGTCGGGCTCGCGGTCTCGCTGCAGCGCGACCTGGCCCATGACCCGCTGATCGTGCGTGGCCAGTACGCCGCGGAGGCGGTCGAGCAGGCCGTCATCACCGGTGTCACCGAGCACGGCGACGACTTCGCGCTCGCGGTCATCGAGGACGACCACAGCAACGGAAACGGCAGCGAGACCAGCAGCAACGGGAGCGGGGCGACCGCTGCCGCCGTTCCTGCCGACAAGGCCTGATCCTCAGGTCCGAGAGCTGATGGCGGGGTCCTGCGGGACCCCGCCATCAGTGGTCTCTCAGCGGAGTCCCGGAGAAGCTCTCCGAGGTCACGAATTCCTCGACCGGCTGCCGCCGGAGTCTGGTGAGCTGCTTGACCGGCTTGCCCAGCGGCACGACCGCAGCGACGGCGTAGCCCTCCGGAGCGCCGAGCACCTCCAGGAGCGCCGGCTCCTCGGCGACCGCCATGGTGGTGAGCACGCCGCCGAAGCCCTCGTTGCGCGCGGCCAGGAGCGTGTTCCACACCAGCGGGTAGACCGAGGCGCCGGAGACCACACCGACCCTGTCCAGCTCGGAGTCGAGGGAGGCGACCACGCCGAGGTCGACGAGGAAGACGAGCACGACCGCAGCGTTACGCAGCGGCTCGACCATCCCGCGCGGCACCCGGGTCGCGGCGATCTGCTCGTCGGACAGCGCGGTCGGGTGCACCGTGTTCCACGGCATCTCGCCGGCCCGCTGCTGCGCGATGTACCTGCGGACACCCGTCGCCGACAGCTCGACCAGACGCTCCCGGGTCTCCTGGCTGCGTACGACCACGACGTGGGCGCCCTGCCGGTTGCCGCCGGAGGGCGCGAACCGGGCGTTGTCGAGGATCCGGGCGAGGACCTCGTCGGGCAGCGGGTCGTCGGTGAAGTCGCGTACGGCATGGGTGGTCCGCATCGCATCGTAGAGCTCCATGGGACCCATCCCACCAGACTCAGCCCAGCAGGAAAGCCACCAGTGCGGTGATGCCGACCACGACGATCACGGCGCGGAGCACGTTCGGCGGCAGCCGACGCCCGATCTTCGCGCCCAGCAGACCTCCGATCGTGGCACCGACCGCGATCAGGGCGGCGATCTTCCAGTCGACGTCGGCCACGAGGGCGAAGATGAGCCCCGAGATGCCGTTGGTGATGGCGACCAGGATGTTCTTGAGCGCGTTGAGTCGCTGCAGAGACTCGGCGACCCCGATGCCGATGATCGCGATCATCAGCACGCCCTGGGCGGCACCGAAGTAGCCGCCGTAGACGCCGAGCCCGGCGATCGCCGGCCAGACCCACCAGCGCTCACTGCCATCGTCGGGCAGCTCACCGTGTCGTTCCGCGACCCACCTGGAGATGCGAGGCCCGGTGATCACCAAGAGCACGCCGAGGCCGATCAGCACCGGGACGATCGCCTCGAACGCGCCCGGCGGCAACACCAGCAGCAGGATCCCGCCGACGGCGCCGCCGATGAGTGCGGCGACACCGAGCCGCAGGATCCGGCCCCGTTGCCCGGCGAGCTCGCGGCGGTAGCCCCAGGCACCGGCCAGCGAGCCCGGGACCAGGCCGATCGTGTTGGACACGTTGGCGACCACCGGAGGTACGCCGAAGGCCAGCAGCGTCGGGAACGTGATCAGTGTCCCGGAGCCGACGGCCGCGTTGATGGTGCCCGCCCCCACCCCGGCGATCAGGATGAGGGCGGACTGGAGCGGATCCACCTAGACGGTCGGCTCGGCAGGAGGCTGCGGAGCCGGCGGTGTCTGCGGGGTCTGCGGGGCCTGCGGCCGGTTGGGGGCCTCGGCCTGCTTCGCCTCGGCGAGCGCCTCCTCGACGGCCGCGGCCGCGGAGGAGGAGTTCTCCAGGTCGAGCTTCGGCTCGGCCGAGCCCATGTCGACACGCTTGACCGGGCCCTCGACCTCGTCCGGGATGCCCTTGAGGCTGTTCATCGTCGAGCCGAGGCCCTCGAGCGCGGCGCCGATCTCGCTCGGGATGATCCACACCTTGTTGGCGTCGCCCTCGGCGATCTTCGGCATCATCTGGAGATACTGGTAGGCCAGCAGCGACTGGTCCGGGCGGCCGTCGTGGATCGCCTGGAAGACGGTCTGGATGGCCTGACCCTCACCCTGGGCACGCAGGATCGCGGCCTCACGGTCGGCCTGCGCGGCCAGGATCTGCGACTCGCGCTGACCCTCGGCGTTGAGGATGGCGGACTGCTTGTTTCCCTCCGCGGAGAGGATCGCGGACTGGCGCTGACCCTCGGCGGTGAGGATCGCGGCGCGCTTGTCGCGGTCGGCGCGCATCTGCTTCTCCATCGCGTCCTTGATGGACATGGGCGGGTCGATCGACTTGATCTCGACGCGCTTGACCTTGATGCCCCAGCGGCCGGTGGCCTCGTCGAGGACGATCGAGAGGCCGGAGTTGATCTGCTCGCGGCTGGTCAGGGTCTCCTCGAGGGTCATGCCACCGACGATGTTGCGCAGGGTGGTCATGGTGAGCTGCTCGACGGCCTGGATGTAGTTGGCGATCTCGTAGGTCGCCGCGACCGGGTCGTTGACCTGGAAGTAGATGACCGTGTCGATCGAGACGGTCAGGTTGTCCTCGGTGATCACCGGCTGCGGCGCGAACGCGACGACCTGCTCACGCATGTCGATCATGTAGCGCACCTTGTCGACGAACGGGATCACCGCGTTCAGGCCGGGGTCACGCTTCGACTGGAACTTGCCGAAGCGCTCCACGATGCCGACCCGCGCCTGCGGGATGATCTTGATCGTCTTGGCCAGCGTGGTGATCACCAGCACCGCCAAGATGACCAGAAGGGCCAGGATGATGCCACCCATTGCCAATCAGTCCTTGTCTGTTTCGGTTGCGTCAGGTTGCCCGGAAAACTACGGAGTCCCGAGCTCCGGAAGAGGATGGACGTAGGCCGTCGCTCCTCTGATCTCGAGCACCTCGACCGGCGTGCCGGCCGCGATCACGAGCGTCTCGTCATAGGGCTGAGCGGTCCAGAGCTCGCCCTCGAGCTTGAGCTGCCCAGGCTTGTGGGCGCTGATCTCGACGGTCGAGACCGCCTGGACGCCGATCAGCTTCTGCGCGCCGATCTGGATCTCAGGGCCGTTGTGGAGCCGCCTGGCCAGCCCCGGGCGTACGACCGCGAGCATGGAGACCGAGACCGCCAGCGCGACGATCGCCTGGATCACGAAGCTGTCGGTGAACGCGCCGGTCACCGCACCCGCGAAGGCGCCGGTCGCCAGCATCAGCAGGATCAGGTCGAGGCTGAAGAGCTCTCCGACGACGAGCAGCGCTCCGAGTGCCGTCCAGATCGCCCAGTCCCAGTCCTGCCAGTCCATGACGTCACCCTAGCGGCATGGTGTTCGTGGCGCGGGGATGTTTTCGCACCGGCGTGCGCATCGAAATCGGGTCGCGGTGTTCCGGTGGCTGCCGGTAGCGTTCCACATCCCCCAGGAACCTGCTCCTGGGCTTCGATCCGGGCGAACTTTCGGGAGGATTTCAGGAATGGGGATGACGATCCCGGCCGAGCTGGACCATGTCCTCGATCTGCTCGGCTACGAGTGGCCGAACGTCGACGAGGACGCGGTCCGTGACGCGGCGCAGCTGGTTCGGGAGCTCGAATCGGACGTACGAGACACGCTGGATCGGCTCGAGGGCCGGCTGATCGAGCTCCAGGAGGGAGCCAAGTCGAAGTCGGTCAGCGCTCTGATCCAGGCGTACGCCGACAACCGGACCTCCAACCTGGATCAGCTGCTCGACGCGCTGCCCGAGGTCGCGTCCGGCATCGACATCCTGGCCGACGCGGTCGTGGCACTGAAAGTCAAGGTCATCGCCGAGCTGACCATCACGGCAGCGCAGATCGCGGCAGCCGCCGCCACCGCGGTGGTCACCGCCGGCGCCAGCCTGGCCGCCAACGCCGCCATCATCGCCGCCCGGAAGAAGGCACTCGACATCGCCACCGACATCGCGATGGACGAGCTGATCGGCCAGGTCGCGTCCATGGTGATCGAGCCGCTCACGGGCACGATCACGGACTTCGCGATCATGGCGATGGAGGCCCCTCTGGTGACGAGTGGGGATGACGTCGCCGGGGTCGACCTCGGCTTCGACCTGATGGATCAGATCGCGACCGCCATCGACGACTGTGGTCTCGACCAGCTCGAGATCGGCCACAACTTCGCCGCCCGCCTGTCCGCGCTTCCGCTGTTCGCGTCCTGAGGAGTCCACATGGCCGACAGATTGTCCGACACCGTCGAGGACGCCCGCGAGACCGCGGTACACACCCTGCGCGACGTGATGGTGAGGCTGGCAGAGCGCAAACGCAAAGAGGCCGACAGGCTCCGGAACGACGTCGAGCAGCGTCGTGACCAGGACAGCGACCTGGCCGACTCCGTCGACAGCAACCGGCCGGGCTCGAACCCGGGGAATGACGCGCCACCCGAACGCGGCAAGGACAAGGACGGTAAGAAGCTCCCCTACGCCAACCCGAAGCGGCGACCCAAGTACGCCGACGGTCAGGTCGACGACGTATGGGAGAACGCCAAGAACGCTGACGGTGCGGTCTGGGTCCAGAACCGGGATGGCGACTGGTACGAGGTCACCTGGCAACCCGGACAGTCCCGCAAGGGTGTCTGGGACATGGGCCACGTCCCTGGCGAGGAGTACCGGCGCCTTCACGACGACTACATGAGCCATCGCATCTCCAAGGAGGACTTCCTCGAGCGCTACCGAGACGCCGACAACTACCGGGTCGAGGACCCTCTGCGCAACCAATCTCATGATGACGAGGACCATGGCTAGGGTGGAGACATGAGCGCCGATCGAACCACCGAAGAAGGCCAACGCCTCCGCTCGCTGGCCAAGCGCGGCACCATCGAGGAGTTCCGTACGCTCTACCGCCCCGCGGATGCCACCGACTCCGACCTGGGCCCCGGCCTCCTCTTCGACGCGCTGGCTCAGAAGGTGCCGGCGAATCGTCCGGTCATCGTCGGCATGCTGCTCGACGACGGAGCCGATCCCGGTTGGGAGCAGGCCGGTGGGGTCACCACGCTGCATGTGCTGCTGGGGCAGAACAGGCACGACTTCGCGGCCGAGACGCCCCTGCTACGGCGGCTTCTCGATGCCGGAGCCGATCTGAACCGGGTCTCATCACGGCACGGAACCCCGCTGGAGACGATCGGGAAGGTCTTCAAGTTCAGTGAGTCCGAGATCGCGCCGTTCCTCGACGAGATCTTCGGCCGAGAAGGTCTCGACCTCACCAAGATGAGCGTCGACGGCCGCACGGTGCTCGACAACATCCGGCAGTACCCGCGACGCCCCGACATGGTTGCCCGAGCCGAGGCGTACGTGAAGGAACACGGCGTCGACCGCTAGCGGTCGTGCCCGAGATCAAGAGCGAAGGAAGCGACATGGAGTTCATCCCGAAGGCCGGCGCGTGCCTGACCACCAAAAACGTGCTCTCCGGCGCCGGCCGGGTCAAGTGGATGGTCCGCGAGGACTCCAAGGCGGCCGCAGACAACGGCTGGCGGATCTTCTCCAGCATCGACACGGACGAGTACCTGGCGGACTCGTCCAACATGCAGATCGTCGACTTCAACCGACTCTGCGAGATCGAGCCTGCTCTCATCGGCATCTGGTCGCTGCCCGTCGGCTCCGATCTTCAGCTCGTCGACGACCCCGACGACGGCGGGATCCGCGTCGTCGACAACATCTCGGGCGACACCGTCCGCACCGGGTGACCGAAGTGGATGCCGCGGACACGGTCACTCCCGTGTCGCGGGAGCGCCTGGCCGACTCCTGGGACGAGTTCCTGTCCTCGATCGAGCCGCTGAAGGAGTAGAGGGCCTACCGGGTGTGGCGGGCGCGGCGCTTGGCCCAGTAGCGGCCGTCGCTCGCCTCCAGCTCGAGCGGCATGCCGAAGGTCTTGGAGAGGTTGGCCGCCGTCAGCGTGTCCTCGATCAGGCCTTGGGCGGTGATCCGGCCGGACCGCATCATCAGGACATGGCTGAAGCCCGGCGGGATCTCCTCGACATGGTGGGAGACGAGCACGGTGGCGGGGCTGTCGGGGTCGTAGGCGAGGGTCGACAGGGTGGAGACCAGGTCCTCGCGACCGCCCAGGTCGAGACCGGCGGCCGGCTCGTCGAGGAGCAGCATCTCCGGGTCGACCATCAGTGCCCGGGCCAGCTGGACCCGCTTGCGCTCGCCCTCGGACAGCGTGCCGAACCGCCGCTCGCCGAGGTGCTTGATCCCGACCTCGATCAGCAGCTCCTGGGCGCGGTCGTGGTCGAGGTCGTCGTAGTGCTCCCGCCAGCGACCGACGACGCCGTAGGACGCGCTCACCACGACGTCGCGGACGAGCTCCTGGCGCGGGATCCGGTCGGCGAGCGCGGCGGAGGTGAGACCGATGCGCGGGCGCAGCTCGAAGACGTCGATACGGCCGATCTGCTCGCCGAGGATCTTCACCACGCCCGAGGTCGGGTGGAGCTGGGCCGCAGCGGTCTGCAGCAGCGTGGTCTTGCCGGCGCCGTTGTGGCCGAGGATGACCCAGCGTTCATCCTCCTCGACCACCCAGCTCACAGAGTCGAGAAGGGCGTTGCCCCCGCGGCGTACGGTGACGTCGGTGAACTCCAGCACGGCTGCCATGGCGGCAAATCTATCGGCAGGGGTCGGTGGGCTCGGGGATAGGGTGGGCGCCCGTGAGTCATGAGGATGCGGCGTGGGACGAGGCCACCCCTGAGGCGCTGCGCCTGGCGTGGTGGGTGACGGCGTGGCTGCGCGGGTGAGGCGGTCACCGACCTGGTGCTCGACGCGGTGATCGGACCCGACGCGACCCACACCGTCAGCGGGCTCGCCGTGCTCGGGCTCGGTGGCGCCGAGGGCGTGGCGGACACCTTGGTGAGCGGGCTGGCGCGGCTGCGTACGGAAGGGGCGACCGCCGTCGGGGTGGCTTTTCCTGCGGAGGGTGACCCGGTCGGGCTGGGTGGCCCCAGGGCCTTCAACGACGCCGCCCTGGAGGCCGGCGAAGGGGTCGTGTGCGACGCCGGCATCGGCCTCGTACCCGTCCGTGTCGGCGCGGTGCTCGAGTGGCAGGCGTACGCGGCCCAGCGCCGTCAGCTCCCCGACGTCGGTGAGGCCGACCGGGCCCTGCGGCTCGCCCTGAGCGAGTCGGCGACGGCGCTCGCCGAGCTCGACGTCGCCCGGTGGCGGCCCGAGGTCGCCGACCAGCTGATGAACCTGCGTCACCGGCCCTCCCTGACCGGCGCGCCCGGGGTGCCGGCGCGGTGCGTGGACCTCGCCGCCCGCGGCGTACAGGCCCGGGAGATCGTCGCGGTGGCGCTCGAGGACGAGGGCGGCGCCGTCTCCGCCGCGGAGATGTCCCGCCGACGCGAGGCGCTCGTCGGCCTCGATCGCGCGGCCCGCAGGGCGCTCACCGCGGCGGGATCGCCCGAGGTGTGGCCGCCGGACTGAGACACGGGCGCCGGCTCCACTATCCTTTGCAGCGATGACCGAGGAATTCGACGCGCTCGAGCGCCGTCCCGACACCCTGCTGATCACCCTCGCCGGAAATGACCGTCCCGGGCTGACCTCGGCCACCTTGGCGACGCTAGCGCTCGCGGGGGTCGACGTGGTCGACCTGGAGCAGATCGTGCTGCGCGCGCGGCTCGTGCTCGGGCTGCTGGTGACGGCTCCGGCCGACGCGGCGAGCACCGAGGCGCTCAAGCACGCGATCGAGGAGACCGCCCACGCTCTCGACATGACCGTCGAGATCGAGGAGGGCGTCGGGGACACGCCGCGCGAGCCTGCCGACCGAGCCCGGGTCACGGTCCTCGGCCTGCCCCTGAAGGCCGCCGCGCTCGCATCCGTGACGCGCACCATCGCCTCGGCGGGGGGCAACATCGACCGGATCATCCGGCTGGCCCGCTACCCGGTCACCGCCTTCGACCTGCACGTGAGCGGGGCCTCTCCCGACGAGCTGCGGGTGACCCTCTCGGCCGAGGCCGCCGCCCAGGGCGTCGACATCGCGGTGCAGCCCGCCAACCTGGTCCGCCGCGGCATGCGGCTGATCGTCATGGACGTGGACTCGACGCTGATCGACGGCGAGGTGATCGAGATGATCGCCGCGCACGCGGGTTATGAGAAGGAGGTCGCCTCGGTCACCGAGGCGGCGATGCGTGGCGAGCTCGACTTCGAGGACTCCCTCCGTGGTCGGGTGAAATATCTCAAGGGCGTCCCCGCGACCGCGCTGGACGAGGTCTACGCCGGGCTGCAGCTCAACCCCGGCGCGCGGACGATGGTCCGCACCCTGCGCCGTCTCGGCTACCGCTTCGCCATCGTCTCGGGCGGGTTCTCGCAGATCACCGACCGGCTCGCCGCCGACCTCGGCATCCACTACGCCCGCGCCAACGAGCTCGAGATCGTCGACGGGGTCCTCACCGGTGAGGTGGTCGGCGAGGTCGTCGACCGCGCCGGCAAGGCCCGCGCGCTGCGCGAGTTCGCTGCCGAGATCGGCATCCCCGAGGCCGCCACCGTGGCCATCGGCGACGGCGCCAACGACCTCGACATGCTCGCCGCCGCCGGGCTCGGGATCGCCTACAACGCCAAGCCGGCGGTCCGTTCGGCAGCCGGGACCGCGATCAACGTCCCCTACCTCGACACGATCATGTATCTCCTCGGGATCTCCCGCGAGGAGATCGAGGCCGCCGACGCCGAGGCCGGCATCGTCACCCCCGCCCCTCCTCTCATCTGAGGGCCTGCCGAGGCGTCAGGTAGATCGGGCGAAGCGTCACCCCGGTCGGGCGAGTGGCACGCGAGTGACGTCTCGACCGACGTACGTGACGCTTCGGCCGACGCGAGTGACTTCTCGGCCGCCCAGTCTCAGGCTCGGTCCACGTATCGCCCAGCCGACCTGTCGAGACGTCACTCCCGCCGGCCGAGTTGGCAGCGCCGTGACATCTCGAGCAACGTACGTGACGCCTCGGCCGACCGGCCCGACGCCTCGGCCGACGCGGGCGACTTCTCGGCGGTCAGGCTCGGGCGACGTGGAACGCCGTGACGGAGGCCTCGGCCTCGTCGAGCTCGGACCAGTCACCGTCGTAGGTGAGTACGGCGACGGCGGCGGTGGGGAAGCCGAGAGCGAGCTCGTTGCCGGCCTCGTCGTCACCCTCGCCGTCGTCGAGGAGCTGCACGAGCGAGAACATGGTGGGGTTGTGGCCGATCACGACGACCGTGGAGTGACCGTCATCGACCTCACGGATCAGGTCGAGGGCGGTGGAGGTGCCGGCGGCGTACAGACCCTGGTCGTACTCCGCCAGCGTCAGGTCCCACGACGCCCCCACCGCGACGTCCTCCCAGGTCTGGGTGGTGCGGTCGGCGGCCGAGACCAGGACGTAGTCCGGGTCCACGCCCTGCTCGGCCAGCCACTCGCCCGCCGCGGCCGCGTCGGCGTGGCCGCGCTCGGTCAGCTGGCGCTCGTAGTCGGTGGGTGCCGACGACTCCGCCTTGGCGTGCCGCATGATGACAAGGGTCCGCATGCGGCAACCCTATGACCTCACGCACCCAGCGAGTGATAGCCCCCGTCGACGTGGACGATCTCGCCGGTGGTCGCCGGGAAGAAGTCCGAGATCAGCGCGCACACAGCCTTCGCGGTAGGGCCCTGGTCGGTGTTGTCCCAGCCGAGCGGCGCCCGGGTGCCCCAGCCCTCGTCGAGCTCCTCGAAGCCCGGGATCGCCTTGGCGGCGAGCGTCTTGAGCGGTCCCGCGGAGACCAGGTTGCAGCGGATCCCGTCGGGACCGAGGTCGCGGGCGAGGTAGCGCGAGGTCGACTCGAGCGCGGCCTTGGCGACACCCATCCAGTCGTACGCCGGCCAGGCGATCGTCGCGTCGAAGGTCAGCCCGACGATCGAGGAGCCCGAGCCCAGCAGCGGGCGGGTCGCCATGGCGAGCGACTTGAGCGAGTAGGCGCTGACCTGGACCGCCTGAGAGACGTCGTCCCACGGGCCGTCGAGGAACTTGCCGCCGAGGAGCGTCTCGGGGTTGCCGTACGCGATCGAGTGCACGACCCCGTCGAGCCGCTCGACGCCCTCGGCCCGGAGTGCGTCGGCGAGGCCGTCGAGGTGCTCCTGGTTGGTGACGTCGAGGTCGAGCACCGGCGGCTCCTCGGGAAGCCGTTTCGCGATCCGCTTGGTGATCGACAGCGCGCGGCCGAAGTTGGAGATCAGGACGCGGGCGCCCTGCTCCTGGGCCACCTTGGCCACCGCGAAGCCGATCGAGGAGTCCATCGTGACCCCTGCGACGAGAACAGTCTTGCCGTCCAACAAACCCATGATCAGTGCCCCATTCCAAGTCCGCCGTCGACCGGGATCACGGCCCCGGTCACATAACCCGCATCTGCCAACCACGTCACGGCCGAGGCCACCTCGTCCGGTGACGCGTAGCGCCCCAACGGCACCCGGTCCGTGATCGCCTTCTGCTGCTCGTCGGTGAGGACCGCGGTCATCTCGGTCTCCACGAAGCCCGGCGCGACCACGTTGGCGGTGATCCCCCGCGAGCCGAGCTCGCGCGCGAGCGATCGGGCCATGCCGACCAGCCCGGCCTTCGACGCCGCGTAGTTGACCTGGCCGGGGTTGCCCAACAGCCCGACGACCGAGGAGATGAAGATGATCCGCCCGCGGCGCAGCCGCAGCATGCCCTTGGAGGCCCGCTTGGCGAGCCGGAAGGACGCGGTCAGGTTGGTGTCGATCACCGAGGTGAAGTCGTCCTCCGACATCCGCAGGACGAGGGTGTCCTTGGTGATACCGGCGTTGGCGACCAGGACCTCCACGGGTCCGTGGGCGGCCTCGGCGGCGGCGTAGGCCTCCTCGACGGCGGCCGGGTCGGTGATGTCGCACACCAGGTCCAGAGCCCCCTCCGGAGCCCCGCCCTTGCGGGAGGTCACGGCCACCTTGTCGCCGTTGGCCACGAAGGCCTCCGCGATCGCCCGGCCGATGCCACGGCTGCCGCCGGTGACGAGCACCGAGCGGGGAGCCCGCGCTGGACTCTGCGTTGTGGGGTTTTCACTGTCAGTCACAGGCGCGACGGTAGCGATTACTTCGGCGTACGACCAATGCCTTGGCTTTGCTTGTGAGAACCCTCCAAGATCGTTCGGAGCGCCCCTGTGAGGACCACACCATTGACCGATGCTCATCGGCCACGACCTAGACTGGCGGTATGTCCAAGGCGCAACCGATCAGGATCACGACGGCGGGGCGCAGCCGCGCCGAGGACATCGCGATCCGGCAGAAGCGCTATGCCATCTCGATGTCGATTCGCTCGCTCTGCTTCATCGGCGCCGTGATCGCCGGCCTGGCCGGCATCGCCTGGCTGTGGCCGATCCTGATCGCGGCCGCCCTGATCCTGCCCTACATCGCGGTCGTGATGGCCAACGCGACCAACACCAAGACCGACGAGATGAACCTCATGGACTCGCCCTACGGCCCGCGCCAGCTCACCAGCGGACGCGAGCAGCAGCTCCGCGAGAAGGGCGAGGACTGATGGGCGCGCTCGACTCCGACCTGTGCTCGGCCAAGGGCTGTCAGGACCCTGGATCGTGGGAGCTGCAGTGGAACAATCCCAAGATCCACACGCCCGAGCGGCGTAAGATCTGGCTCGCGTGCGACGCACACAAGGAGTCGTTGAGCGACTTCCTGGGCGCACGCGGGTTCCTCAAGGACGTCGTCGCTCATCAGCTGTTCTGACAGGGAGGCTGTGCGATGAACCCGGTCCCCGTCCTCCTCGACTGCGACCCCGGCCACGACGACGCGATCGCGATCCTGCTGGCCCTGGGCGACCCCCGCATCGACCTGCTCGGCATCACCACCACCTTCGGCAACTGCCCGGTGGAGAAGGCCACCTACAACGCGCAGCGAATCCTGGCTCTGGCCGGGCGTCCCGACGTACCGGTCGCCACCGGAGCCGCTGCACCCCTGGCCGGCGAGACCCACATCGGCGACTTCATCCACGGCGCCACCGGGATCGACGGGCCCGACCTTCCGGAGCCGCTCGCACCGCCGGTCTCGCTCGGCGCCGTCGACTTCCTGCGGACGTCGCTGCTGGCCGCCCCGGCGCCCGTCACGGTCGTCGCCACCGGACCGATCACGAACGTCGCGATACTCCTGCGTGACCACCCCGAGGTCGGTCCCCGGATCGCGGAGATCGTGTTCATGGGCGGCTCCACCGAACGCGGCAACACCACCCCGGCCGCCGAGTTCAACGCCTACGCCGACCCCGAGGCGCTCGACCTCGTGCTGACCAGCGGGCTGCCGATCCGGATGGTCGGGCTCAACCTGTCCCACCAGGCGCTGGCCACCCCCGACGTGGTCGCGCGGATGCGGGCCATGGACCACCCGGTGGGCCGGGCGTGCGCCGACCTGATGGGCTTCTTCGGCGGCACCTACTCCGACGTCTTCGACTTCGCCGCTCCCCCGGTGCACGACCCGTGCACCGTCGCCGCGCTCATCGACCCCGGCCTGATCACCTGGCACAAGTCGTTCGTCGCCGCCGAGACCGCCGGCCGCTGGACCCGCGGCGCCACCGTCGTCGACCTCCACGGCCGCCTCGACGAGCCGCCCAACGTCCAGGTCGGGATCACCCTCGACGTCGACGGCTACTGGGAGCTCGTCCTGGACGCTCTCGACCGCGTCGGCAACCCGGTCGCCAAGAAGTGAGTACTGGCGGTCTCGGCGGAGTGGACTAGCCGCCGATGGCGGACATCGGGCGATCGGGCTGCAGGAAGCCGAGGTCGTCGATGCCGTGGCCCGCGCGCTTGCCGGCCATCGCGGTGACCCAGCGGGCGGCGAGGTCGTCATCGGAGGCGCCGGCACGCAGCGGCGTACGCAGGTCGGACTCGGAGCGCGCGAACAGGCAGTCGCGCACCTGCCCGTCGGCGGTGAGACGGACCCGGTCGCAGTCGCCGCAGAACGGGCGGGTGACGGAGGCGATGATGCCGACCTTGGCCGGGCCACCGTCGACGTAGAAGAGCTCGGCCGGGGCACTCCCGCGCGGCTCCTCGGCCGGGGTGAGGTCGAACGCCGCCGACAGCGCGGCGAGGGTGTCGTCGGCCGTCACCATGGTGTCGCGCGACCACCCGTGCTGGGCGTCGAGAGGCATCTGCTCGATGAACCGCAGCTCGTAACCCCGCTCGACCGACCAGCCGAGCAGCTCGGCCGCCTGGTCGTCGTTGACGCCCCGCAGCAGCACCGCGTTGATCTTGATCGGCCCCAGGCCGGCGTCGGCCGCGGCCTCGAGACCGTCCACGACATCCTGCAGCCGGTCTCGCCGGGTGATCTCGGCGAACGTCTCCGGCCGGATCGAGTCGAGCGACACGTTGACCCGATTGAGCCCTGCCTCCGCGAGCGAGCCGGCCATCCGAGCCAGTCCGAGCGCGTTCGTGGTGATCGAGAGCTCGGCGTCGGGAGCGACCTCGCGGGTGCGCGCCACGATCGAGACCAGCCCGCGCCGCACCAGCGGCTCCCCGCCGGTGAACCGAACCTCGTGGACACCGAGCTTCCCGGTGGCGACACCGATCAGCCGGACCACCTCGTCGTCGGTGAGCACCTCGTCGCCGGGCAGCCAGTCGAGCCCCTCCGGCGGCATGCAGTAGGTGCAGCGCAGGTTGCAGCGATCGGTCAGCGAGACGCGCAGGTCGGTCGCGACCCGGCCGAACCGGTCGACCAGCTTCTGCTGGGCCTGATCTGTCGGGGAGGTCGTCATCACACCAGTCTAGGCAGCCGCGCCCCGGATCGTGAGCGAGGACCGCATGCCAGTTAGTCTCGTGGCGTGAGTTCGTTCCGTTTCCTGCTCAGCCGTCGCTGGGCCGGTTTCACGGTGTTCGTGCTGATCCTGGCCTACGGGACATGGTGGCTGGGCCAGTGGCAGTTCGACCGTCTCGAGGACCGCAAGGCCAGCAACCAGATCGTCCGCACCAACGAGCAGGCCGCGCCCGCACCGGTCTCCGAGGTGCTGGCCGAGGGCACCGAGGTCGCCGAGAAGGACGAGTGGCGGCGGGTGACCGCCACCGGGACGTACGCGGTCGACGACACGATCATCTGGCGTTACCGCACCCCTGATGAGGCCAAGGGCATCGACATCGTCGTCCCGCTGGTGCTCCCCGACGGCACCGCGGTGCTCGTCGACCGTGGCTGGCTGCAGACCGAGTCACAGGACGAGTTCGATGATCTCCCGGCGCCGCCGTCGGGCGAGGTCACGATCACCGGCTGGGTGCGCGCCGACGGCACCGGCGACTCCACCGACGTCGCCCAGGTCGACGGCTACCACGCCACTCGCGCGCTCTCCTCCACCCAGGTCGCGAAGGTGGTCGACGAGCCGCTGCTGACCGGCTGGCTCCACCTCGACACCGAGTCCCCCGAGCCTGCCGTCGAGCTTCGCCAGGCCGACCTCCCCGAGCTCGACAACGGTCCCCACTTCTTCTACGGACTCCAGTGGTGGTTCTTCGGCGTCCTCGCGATCGCCGGGTTCTTCTACCTGATGTACGACGAGCGCCGTACGCAGAGCCGGGACGAGCCTGCATCGGACGACGACACCCCGGCCGATGACGAGAAGACCGACGAACGCGCCCGCAAGAAGGCCGCCAAGCTCGCCCAGAAGCAGGCCGTGAAGGCGGCCTACCAGGCTGCGTACGATAAGGAGCGCAGCGGGAAGGGCTGACCCAGGCCCTAGCGCCGGAACTGCGTCTCGTAGAGCTCCGCGTAGAGCCCGCCGTCGGCCAGCAGCGACTCGTGGGTGCCGGACTCAACGACGCGCCCGGACTCGATGACGAGGATGCGGTCGGCGGCGCGGATGGTGGAAAGCCGGTGGGCGATGACGATCGAGGTACGTCCCGCCAGCGCGGCGTCCAGGGCGGTCTGCACCGCGGCCTCGGACTCGGAGTCGAGGTGGGCGGTGGCCTCGTCGAGCACCACGATGTGGGGCGCCTTCAGCAGCAGCCGGGCGATCGCGAGGCGCTGACGCTCGCCGCCGGAGAGGCGGTAGCCGCGGTCGCCGACGACGGTGTCGAGCCCGTCGGGAAGTCCCTCGATGACGCCGGCGACCTGGGCCGCCTCCAGAGCCGCCCAGACCTCCTCGTCGGTGGCGCCGGGGCGGGCGTAGAGCAGGTTGCCGCGCACGGTGTCGTGGAACATGTGGGCGTCCTGGGTGACATACCCGACGGCGGCCTCGAGCGACTCGAGGGTCACGTCGCGCACGTCGAGGCCACCGACCTCGACCGACCCGGAGCGTACGTCGTAGAGCCGCGCGATCAGGTGGGTGATCGTCGACTTCCCGGCGCCGGAGGGGCCGACCAGGGCGACCATCTCCCCCGGCTCGGCTGCGAAGTCGATGTCGGAGAGCACCTCGCGCACCTCGCGGCTCTCCGGCCGCGCGATGGTTTCCAGGGAGGCCAGCGAGACCTCGTCGGCGCGCGGGTAGGTGAAGGCGACATGGCGGAACCGCACCGACGCGGCGTCGGCGGGCACCTCGACCGCGTCCGGCTTCTCCTTGATCAGCGAGGGCAGGTCGAGGACCTCGAAGACGCGGTCGAAGCTGACCAGCGCGGTCATCACGTCGATGCGTACGTTGGAGAGCGCCTGCAGCGGCCCCAGCAGCCTCACCAGCAGCAGACCGAGCGCGGTCAGGGTGCCGAGCGTGACGTCGCCGCGGATGACCATCCAGCCGCCGAAGCCGTAGACCAGCGCGGTCGCCAGCGCCGGCACCATCTGCATGGTCGCCCCGAACAGACGCGTCAGCAGCGCGATCCGGATCCCGAGGCGGCGTACGACATCAGCGCGCTGCGCGAACGCGGCATCCTCCTCCTCGCGCCGGCCGAAGAGCTTGAGCAGCAGGGCGCCACCGACGTTGAACCGCTCGGTCATCGTGGTCGCCAGCGCCGCGTTGCCGTCCATCTGCTCGCGGGTCAGCCCGGCCAGCCGGCGCCCGACCCAGCGCGAGGTCAGGAACAGGATCGGGAACAGCGCGACGCACATCAGCGTCACCTGCCAGGAGAGCACCAGCATCGCCGCGCCGACCACGAAGACCGAGATCAGGTTGGAGACGCTGTTGGACAGCGTCGAGGTGAACGCCCGCTGCGCGCCGAGCACGTCGGTGTTGAGCCGACTCACCAGCGCGCCGGTCTGGGCTCGGGTGAAGAAGGCCAGCGACTGGCGCTGGACATGGCCGAAGACCTGGGTGCGCAGGTCGAAGATGAGCCCCTCGCCGATCCGCGTCGAGAGCCATCCGGAGACCACTCCGAAAGCCATGTCGACCACGGCGACCAGCGCCATCGCAGCGGCCAGCCAGATCACCAGCGAGAGGTTCTTGTCGAGCACGCCGTCGTCGATGAGGCGCTGGGTCAGCAGCGGGGTGACCACCACGAGCGCAGCGTCGAAGACGGTGAACAGCAGGAACGCACCGATCAGGGTCCGATGCGGACCGGCGTAGGAGACGACGCGCTTGACGGTGCCCTTCGGCAACCCGCGTTGGAGCACGGTCCGGTCGGCGCGCAGGTTGCGCATGATCCCGCCGCCGCCCATCGCCCCGCCGGTCGCACCGAAGCCTGGACCCATTTGTGACACTCCGACACCTTAGTCGCCCGGGCGCGTACCGCCGCTTCCACGACCATCGTCGAAATATGGTCAAAATCACCCGGAGCAGGTGACCAAGCGCTCTGTTGGTGGTATGAAGTGGTGCGCGTGTGTGCGCCGGTCTCCGGGGGCTGGATCAGGAATCGTCCAGACTGCCCTGAACCCGCGGGTTCATGCCCTGACTGCTCTCCCCCACACCAGGTGCCTGACATGACCCGACCATTCCTGGCCCGACTCCACCGAGCCGGTCCATGGTTCTGCAGTACCGCGATCCTCCTCTTCGTCGCACTCTCCCCCGTCATCCTCGTCACCGCCTCCGGCGACCAGTGGATCTGGCGATGGATCCTCGCCGGCGTACCCGTCGTCGCTCTCACTCTCTGGCTCACCGCCATGGCCTACGACCGTGCCCCCGCCGAGGCGTCACCCCGGTCGGCCGAGGCGTCGGGTACGTCGGCCGAAGCGTCACTCGCGTCGGCCGACTTGGCACCGACTGACGTCTCGGCCGACGCGAG